>CAVKUW010000025.1:0-60919 GCA_963659815.1 Butyricicoccaceae bacterium | reverse complement strand
CACGTATTCTTCCAGCTTGGCAGCATACTCCTTGAGTTTCTCATAGTGTCGTTGTCCCATTTAAAAAGTATACAGAAAAAATAAATATATAAAAGAAACATATAGCAAAATACCGTGTGGATTCCCCAATCCACACGGTATTTCTATATAAAACACACATCTGAGCTGCTTCCGAACATCAACAACTCATCCTCTCCCCAAGATGTCCAAAGGTGTTTGCTTTGAACACATTTATCGTAACATAAGTAGAAGAAAAAACAAGGGGGGTGGCACAATTGACGCGCTGGAGAGCATACTTTTTCACTTTCGCGCATTTTTTGCTATATTTCGTGCAGAATCGGCAGCCTCTGTTTTGACAAATTTGATAAAAAATACAGGTTATATCTGAGGATAAAAACTTGTGATATACTACATAAGGAAAGGGGAAACATATGGATCTCAATCAGATATTTATAAAATATTATCCAGAGTGGACCGCGTTATTGCTTGTGACCTATCTGATGCGTGTATTTGGTTCGACTGTGTTTATGCGTCAACCAGGGACACGGCAGGCAGAGTATGAATTGTTCTGGTTGTGAAAGGTGGTGTATCACGCTTTTGAAGAAGGGTATACACACAGTTTGTTTTGGGAGATTCTGCTGAATATTGCACTGTTTGTTCCGATTGGTGCATTGCTGCCGCTTGCGAGTGGACGGAAACGAGGTATTTGGCTGGCGTTAGTTACTGGAATTCTGATTTCTACAAGTATTGAAGGCTTGCAGCTTTGGCTGTGCCGGGGCTTGTTTGAATTTGATGATATCTTTGATAATACACTTGGGTGTGTGTTGGGACAAGCAGTGATTGGAAATCCTGTTACATATCTTCTTATGAAAATTTCCGTCCCACCCAAATGCAAAAATTAAACAATTCCAATCAAATACCCCCTGCTATTTTATTGCAGCTGCACGTATTCCATTGGATCAACAACCTCATCATTCACTCGCATTTCAAAATGCAGATGTGGTCCGGTGCTGTTTCCGGTGTTGCCGGAAAGTCCAAGCAGATCGCCTTGTGCGACGGTCTGTCCGACTTCGACAGAAGTTTCAGACAGATGTCCGTAACGGATGACCATGCCATCGCCGCAGTCCACATAGACACTGATGCCGTAGCCACCGTTCCAACCGGATTGTATGACGGTTCCGGTGGTGCTGCTCTTGACAGGCGTGCCGACATTGACCGCGAGGTCGATTCCGTTGTGCGTTCTGCCCCAGCGCGGACCGACGTAAGAAGTGATGACGTAATCATCGACCGGAATCAGAAAGTCCGGTCGCTCCTTTGTTCCGACATGTACCTCGCGGGCAATCGCGGGCGTGATGACGCGGGAATCAATGATCTCCTCGGACACAGCGTGTCCATTTAAATAGGTGATCAAAGCAGTTGTTTCCTGCTTGCCAGCGGTGCCTTCCTGTGTGACGACGACCTCGCCCTGATAGAGGGAATCATCGTAGACGGTGTTGCAGGAATCATAATAAGGAACGATTTCCTTTACACTTTGCAGGGATGTTCCGGTTAGTAGGTATTCTTTTTGCGGTAATTTGATCGATGGAAATTCGCGTGCCTGACTCATCAGACAGACGAGCAGACTGCTTCCCACCAAAGTAAATGTCAGTAATTTTTGTCTTTTGTAGGAAAACTGAAATTTATGTTTCATGATTTGCTCTCCTACGGAAATATGTACTTGCAGTCAGTGTTCCCATATATGGCATACGCTATTCAAATATATGGAAAATGTGACGATATATTGAAATGTACGATAACAAATTCGTAACAATTTTATTGTAGTGTTACAAATCTGTGATGTAAAGAAAATGCGTGTACAAAATTCTGACAGATAGCGGCAAAATTCTTGTTCGCGCATGCGCTTTGTGATAAACTAAAACATGAGTGAGTACAGAAGATGGATGCCGGAAATGCGGCATCGAATTACGACAGAGGGAGTTGCAAATGGCAAAAAATTTGATTGATATAGAAGATATTCCACCACAGCTTGCGAACAAGGTCAAGCAGGATCTGCGTTTTAAGACAGGGAATTTTGTGTGGCGCGTGCGGTTCAATATTCCGCTGGACCCGCATACGGTGAACAAGGATACGATGTATGTGACGAATTCGCAGAACCAGAAGCTGCGATCCTATATCCGTTATGATACGAAAAATGAGATTATCGAGGTGGAACCGCTGGAGCCGTATTCGACGAACGAATACTATTTCCTGACGATCACAAAAAATGTGAAGTCGAGAGGCGGACAGTCGTTGAAGGAGCCGGTGCAGATCAAATTCAAATTATAAAAAATCATAGGGACCGAGGCAAGTCGGTCCCTTTTTATAAAAATGCAACCGCGCGGGTGGTATCTTAGCAAGGGGGAGAAATTGACGGTAAAACTCGAAAAGACTTGTGAATAATCGGTTGCATGCGTGCCTATCCATATCATACGCAAAAAGCATGTCTTGTGTTCATTTTTCCTAGACATAGTATGGGCAATGTGCTATTATTTTATGTGATTTGAAATGAAAATTTTTGAGTGAAACTGCACGGAAGGTGCAGTCTTGAAAAGGAGGAAAAAACAATGAGTTATTCCGCAGAGATTATTGATTATAAAGGGAAAGAGGCAGTTGCATTGACAGCAGGAAAGTACAAAGCAATCGTGGCACCTTTTTTAGGCAGTAATGTCATCCGTATGCAGGATGTTGAAAATGACATTGAGATTTTCCGTTATGACGAATCCCTTTCTGTTGAGGATCTGAAGAAGAGTCCGGAGGTGTATGGACTTCCGACCTTGTACCTTCCAAACCGCCTTGCAAATGGCGTGCTGAAGGTAAGCGATGCGACCTATCATTTTCCATTGAATGATCCGCTTGGCAACCATATTCATGGTTTCCTGCATAAGCGTGAGCATACGATTGTGAGCGCAACCGTCGATGGCAAAAAGGCGATTGCAAAGACAGAGTACATATATGACAAGAACGATGAATTTTTCGAGACATACCCAGTCAGCTTCAAGGCAGAGTTCACATTTACGTTGTCCGATGACGGCTTGGAGTATGCATTTACGATGACAAATACATCTGACAAGCAGATGCCATATGGTATGTGCAACCATACAACGATCAACGGACCTTTCACAAAGGATGGAAATGGTCTGGACATGCGTTTGTATATCCCGGTTGGCGAGAAGTGGGAGCTTTCCAAGTCCTGCATTCCGACAGGCGACATGCTCGTACAGACAAATCACGACAGACAGTATCTGACTGGTTCACAGGTTCCGGTGCTGCATGATATTGACAATGACGTATTCTTTGCAGAGGAAGGAAGTCTGGATGGCAAGCCATTCTATGGCGCAGTGGCAACGGATGCTGCAACAGGCAAGCGTATCTGCTATGAAGTATGTAAGGATTTCAAGTTCTGGGTAATCTGGAACGATCATGGTGATAAGGGGTATTTCTGCCCGGAGCCATGTACATGGATTATTGACGCGCCGAATCAGCCGATTCCGGGAGAAGAGTCCGGTTACAGAGAGCTGGCACCGGGAGAGTCCCATACGGTGACGGAGAAGATCTATACCGCGTAAGCGTGCGGTAACAGGGGAGGGTTATTTATGAATAAGAGAAGAGTATGGGCACTTGTGCTTTCAATCGTGATGGTGCTGTCTGTATTTGCATATACCCCGGTTCAAAATGTGGAAGCTGCAGGGGTTTCGGTACAATACAAATCACACGTTCAGACATTTGGGTGGGAATCTGCCTGGAAGCGTGATGGAGAAGCCTCCGGAACAAGCGGAAAAGCAAAACGGCTGGAAGGGATCCGGATCACAGTCTCCGGAGATAATCTGGGGGTTCGTTATACAACACATTGCCAGACATATGGCTGGCTCCCGTGGGTTTCGAATGGTGAGATGAGCGGAACACAGGGCGAAGCAAAGCGTCTGGAAGCGATCAAAATCGAGTTAACCGGTGCAAATGCACAGAATTATGATATTTATTATCGCGTGCATGCACAATCATATGGCTGGCTTGCCTGGGCAAAAAACGGACAGGCAGCCGGAACAGCAGGGCTTGCTAAGCGGTTGGAGGCAATTCAGATTGTTGTTGTCGCAAGGGGAACAACGATTCAGAATAATGTCAGTGGTATCGTAAGCAGGTATGGGAAAAACTATGTATCGCTCAATGGCGCATCTGATGTGAATGTCGGAGGTCGGGAAACGACCAACATTACATATCGTACGCATGTACAGAGCTATGGCTGGCAGGGGTGGAAGAACAACGGAGTGATGGCGGGTACAAGCGGGCGTGCAAAACGCCTGGAAGGCATAGAGATAAAACTTACCAATCAACAATATACGGGAAATATTGTGTATCGCACACATGTACAAAGCTATGGCTGGGAGTCCCGCTGGAGAATGAATGGCGAGATGTCCGGAACAAGCGGGCAGGCAAAACGGCTGGAGGCAATCCAGATTTACCTTACGGGAGAACTTGCCAATCACTATGATGTTTATTACCGCGTACATGCACAGTCGTATGGCTGGCTTGGATGGACAAGAAATGGAGCAGCTGCAGGAACGGCCGGATATGCAAAAAGATTAGAGGCGATCCAGATCGTGCTTGTTCAAAAGAACGGGGCAGCTCCGGGAAATGTTGCTGGTATCGTATCTGCGGTTGGAACGGGTTTTGTGAACCGGCCTGAAATTGCTTTGCCGGAAAATCCGGTATCAAACGGAACATCGGGTTCAACTGGAGGTTCTGGTTCAACTGGAACAAATAAGAATGATGTCACCAGATATTCGTATGAAATCGTTCCTCTGTTGGAGCCTTTCAATGAGTATTTCTATGTAAAAACGGATAATCCGGATGTTTCCTATGTTCGGTTTGAGGATAAAAACAGTAAGTATAAAGTCGGAAAGGGAGCTTATCTTATCCCAACCACACGGAGATTTTTCGATGTCAAATACGAGAATAAAGAAACCGGCCGCGTAAAAGGCGGATATATATTCCAGATGTCTGAATCGGGTTCCGATGGCGGAGCATATACATTGCAGCAGGCTGATCGTGCCTATAAAGTCACTTATTCAGGAAATGTGTCATATTCAACAATGCCGGTTTATACGGACACAACGGTTCAGGTTTTCTGCAAATCTGTGGAGAGTCTGACCGATTATCTGATCAACAATTACACGGATAAATCAAAAGGCTTGTTCGACAATCTGCAAAGTGTGAACTCGGCGTTGGGTCAGCTTTCGGTCTATCCGAAAAACATCGTTGACACATCAAAGCCGGATCCGGATCGTCCGTATCCGCTGCTGGCAACATCTCCATATCCGGAATTGTCTTTGAATGAACACTATTCGATGTGGCAGTCGACGGATGAGACGATGTTCCTGGAATACCTTCATCCGATGGTGTTGTCTTCTGTGGGAGTTCCGGGAGTTATGGCGGATGTAGCGAAAGCGTTGCAGCCGGATTGTACGGTATCGTCAGGTTCGGCACATTATCTGGTCGATGTAACATGGAACGGCACAACGAAATCATATGGTGGTGCCGGAAACGGAAATACGGATCCGGTTATGTCCAAATATATTGAAAGTTTATTTACTTTTGACGGTGGGGCGAATGATTACGCATTTTCTTCGTCCCTCGATAAACTGGAAAAGAAAATTCATGAATATGAGAGACAATCGACCAATGAGTTACAGACATATCGGGATCAGTTGTCCGGAAATAGATTTAAGGAAACCATTGGCGCAGGCAAGTGGCTGAAGGTTGCTGCCGAGGGTTGGGGATATGGAACGGCATATACGTATGTGAGTGCATATACAGGTGTTGGAGGATATGTCCACCATATGGAGGATGTATGGGTGGACGGAAGATATGTCAATAAGAATAACTGTATTGACCTGAAGGCGACTTATGCACAGCATCCGACTTCGGATATTCTTGTCCGGAATAAAACATTTACAAATGCATCCGGCAAAACTGTCACACAGGATGTCCTATATGAATATGATGCGCAACGAGGTGGCTGGTATGCAGTGCAGTCGTATTACGGAAGAAACTGGTGGTCTTCAGAAGATTATGATAAGCTTCCGGCTGACATGAAACTGTCCAAAGAACAGGTTGCAAATATGCGGGTCGATAGCAATGCAGGGAAGTTGCCGGAAACCGGTCTGATCTATGATGGGACGGTAGCACCCGGGACACCATTTTTCAATTAAATGATGAAATATTATACATGTGCTTGTACTGGTAAGTAGTAACAGATGTGCATGAGATAGTAATGAAAAAGCATGGTTGGTTCATAATGAGCCGTCCATGCTTTTTCTCTTTAATCATATGCAATCTTTGAGCTTTACGTTTCAGATATTGTGCTTCAGACACCATGCAGCTTCTTAATGATTGAGCGGACTGTGCCGATATAAAAGACAGAGAACCAGTTCGGGCAACCGGAACGCAGGATCGGAACGATGCAAGATAGGAACAATGTAAGATAGGAATAATATCATACAAATTAATGATGCAAGGAGCATATTATGCAGAATATCAATATAAAAAATTCACAGGATGCCATCAAAGCGTATAGTGACAGTGCAAATACTTACAGTGGAACAAAGATGAAGACTGCTTCAGTTGATCGGCTCGATGCCTTCGAGAAGGTCGGGCAGGTGCAGTACGACAGGAATTCATCGGTCGACACGAACGCGCAGACGGTCATGGATAATTTTAATGAGTACCGCAAGGACATGCAGGAGAAGGCGAAGCAGGAACAAAGGGAGGAGACAGACAGTCAGGAACAGGCACGTGCAGATGCACGGGAGATTGCGCGTTCCCTTACTCCCGAGGAGATAAAGAAGCTTCGCATGATGGGCGTGGATGTCGCTTCGGCATCGCTTTCGGACATAGAAGGGCTGGTTACTTCCATGCGCGCAGATGCGCATAAGGACGTGCTTGCAAATGTGCTCGCACAGGCGCAGATCGGGGAGGGAGACGTCTCGAATCTGGTTTTTACGAGCAGCGGGGCGCAGATAGCGGGGACAGATGTGAAGCTGCAGGTGGGGAACAAGGACATTTTGTATCTGCTGAGGAATCGGCAGCCACTTACACAGGAGACGCTCTACAAGGCGCATTACAGTGGACAAAGAGAGATTGCCATGGTGGAGGGATTCGGTGGGGATACCGCATATGTGGCGAAACAGGCTGCACAACAGACAATATCCAAGCCGCAACAGAGCGCTGAACAATCGGTGCATGCTTCCGGTGAAAATGGAAATGCGGATTCCGGCATGCAGGCGCAGCTCGCACATGTGATTATGCAGGCTGGGTTTGTTGTGGATGAAACGAGCATGGCTGGGGCAAATCTGCTTCTGGCAAATGATATTCCGGTCACGACGGATTCCGTGCGGGCTTATATGCAGATGCAGACGCAGATCGGGAAAGATATCGGTGAACTGCCGACGGCGGGGCAGGCAGAGAAACTGCCGACACAGGAGCTTGAGACGAGAGCGGCAAAGCTCAGACAGGATGCGGCTTCGATTACGGCAGAGGATGTGGCGCAGGCAGTACGTACGGAGCGGCCGCTTACAATCGCTGCGATGGTGGCTGCGCAGTATGATGGTGTACGGGATGGACAGTCGGTGGGAGCATACGACGAAACCGCGGATAAGGGCATACAGTTACAGGATAGTCGGATTGCAGGTACCGACATACAGAATCAGACGCTGCGGGAGGTAACGGCACTGCGGCAGTTAGAAGAGATCCGGCTCTCCATGACACAGAGTGTTGCGGTACGGATGCTCTCTGTGGATATCAATATTGATACCCGTGAACTGGCGCAGGTGGTGGCGAAGCTGCGAAATGCAGAGGAACAGCTTACGCAGGAGATGTTTGCGAAGCAGGGCGTTGCACCAACAGAAGAGAACAAGGCAATCTATCAGCAGATGCAGGCAGATCTGCAGACGATTGGCGCGGCACCGGCAGCAAGGCTTGGTGTATTGGCAGGTACGGATGCGCCGCAGTCGGTGACGGTACATGGATTCGCGAAGCTTGTACAAGAAGAAAACCAGATCGGCGGACAGGCAGGTGATATGCAACGCCGGATGTCGGATAACAATGTGCCGGATGGGATGGCAGATATAACGACACAGACGATCCGACGTTCAGCAGATTTCGCAGCGATGGAGCGCGGGTATGAGGCACTTGGTACAGCACCGCGTGCGGATATGGGAGATAGTATCCGCAAAGCATTTTTAAATATCGAAGATATACTGACAGACATGGATCTGCCGGTGGATGAGGAGCATACACGTGCGGTACAGATTCTTGGGTATAACCGTATGGAGATTACTGAGGAAAATATCGCACAGATCATAGAGCATGACAGGGCAGTCAATGATATGCTTGCCGCATGCCATCCGAATGCGGTGCTGTCTATGATTCGGGATGGTATCAATCCGCTTGATATGACAGTCGATGAACTCAATCAGACACTGCGGGACAAAAATTACAAAGCAGGTGTGAAGGAGACAGACGATTTTGCAACGTATCTGCGTGATGTAGAGAAGCGTGGACAGATCAGCAGCGAGGAACGCGCAGGATATATCGGGTTGTACCGGGTATTTAAGCAGTTAGAGAAATCCGGCGACCGGGAAGCCGGGTATCTGTTCGCGAACAACAGCCGGCTTACCGTGCGCAATCTGATTACTGCGATGCGAAGCCGGAAGGCCGCCGGGATGGAGGCTGTGGTCGATGATTCGTTCGGTATGCTTGCGGATCTGCAGACACGTGGGGAGAAGATGGATGATCAGATCGCGCGTGCATATGCGGAACGGGTTGGTGCGGATGGTACCTGGACCGGACAGCTCCGCATGGGAGAGAAAGATGAATATATGAGCCGAAATGAACCGATGGCTGCGCAGGAAGAATATAAAAACCCATGGGAGAAAATCTCTGATTCTCCGATGCTTGCACAGGCAGAACAGCTTCTGCAGGCAAATGATATTGAAGAGAGCGCACAGAATCTGGAAGCGGCGGATTATATACTGCAGGGAATGTCGGTAGGACCGGAAGCAGAAGCTGTCAATCATCAGGCGTCCATGAATTTCTATACATTTGCATCACAGGTATGGAAGCAGATTGGATGGCAGGGCCATACGAAGGAGGATGCAGTTGACGCAGAGACGGATGCTATGGCGAAGTCCCTCACAGGAGAGGAGATTGCGTTGCCGTTTGAATCGGAGATGCTGCTGAAACAGATCGAAGCAGATGCAGATCTGGCGCAGATGTATGCGGATATCCGGCAACAGATGGTAGAGCAGATGTATGATCAGGCAGAAGAAGGAAATATAACATCAGATCAGCTGCAGGGCATGAAGGTCGTGCAGGCAGGATTCCGAATATTGGGAGCCATGGCGGGCAGAAGGCAGTATCAGCTCCCGGTTGAGACAGAGTCAGGTATGAAGGTAGTGAATCTGACGATGCAGACGGGCGGAGTAGAAGCCCGCGGCATCACGATCCGGATGGCGGCAGGGGTGCATGGTATGCTGCAGGCGCAGATCCGGATGGACGAAGCGGGAACATGCACGGGTGAGATTCTTGGCGGTTCCTCGGAGGCGAATACATGGCTTGCTGGACAGACGGATGCGTTCCGGGAACTGCTTGCCGGAAGTGAATATGCGGATGCGGCAGTTGCGCTTGGAGAAAGCCGTACAGCGGCGCGTGGAACGAACGGGGGAGCGGACACGCAAAAACTGTGTCGGGCGGCAATATTCTTCGTTAAGGCTATGGCGAAACTTACCGATATATAACATAGTAAAACCGGGATGCGGACGTATAATGTGCCGCGGACATGATGCCGGATAAGAAGCAGACATTTGGATAGCTGAAGCATAACGAACGGGTTTAAGGAGGCAGACCATGAGAATTAATTATAATGCGCTGGCGATGAATGCCACGACGAATTTCGGTAAAATAAATAATAAAGTTGCAAAGTCGATGTCCAGACTTTCTTCTGGTTATAAGATTACAAGCCCGGCAGATGATGCGGCAGGACTTGCGATTTCAAAGAAGATGAGTGCACAGATCCGGGGACTTGACCGCGCGGCTTTGAATTCTAACGATGGTATCTCTGTGATCCAGTCTGCAGAGGGCGGCATGGAGGAGATGCACAGCATTTTAGGACGTATGCGTGAGCTTGCCGTGCAGGCAGCAAACGATGTCAATGATGAGGTCGACCGTGATGCGATTCAGGAGGAGATTGATTCTCTGGCAGCCGAGCTGACACAGATTTCCGATACGACCGCATTTAACGGACAGACACTGCTGAATGGCGATCTGACGAGACGTTCCCTGTCCAGTGTCAATGGTGTGAAAGCAACATACATTTCATCAGAAGTAAGCACGGGTGTTTATTCGATCAATGTAACTGCCGATGCAGAACAGGCATCTATGACGACAGGATTTACCTATTCTACAGCCGTGATCACAAAAGAACAGGCAGGAACACTGAAGGTAAATGGATTTGCAATCGAGATCGAGGAAGGCATGACGATGGAGGATGTATATGGAAAGATCCAGACCAGTCTTGCCAAGATCAATATTGATGTCTTTGCGTCGAATGACGGAACGACAGAGGAGAGCTTTGACAGTGGAGCACCGGTGGTGTTCCGCACAAAGGGATATGGCAGCAGTGAGAAAATCAGCATCTCTGTGGGAAATCCGGAGCTGGCAGCGGTGTTGGGAGTGACAGATGGCACGATGATGCAGGGCAAGGATTGTCAGGCAACCTTGAACGTCACAGAAGATGGATTTTCTATGACTGCAACTTTGAAGACAAATGGAAATAAGATTGAAGTTACAGACCGAAGCGGCTTCTCTATGACGATTGAAGCAGATCCGGGCGCTGTTGCCGAAAATGGCGGAGCTGTAACAGCAGAGATCGAAGTGCTGTCGGCTGGAACGATGGTAATACAGACAGGTTCCAACGAGGGTGAGCAGTTAGCCATCGACATTCCAGAGCTGAATGCAAAATCACTTGGTGTGGATGAACTGATCATGTACACACATAATTATGCAAGCCAGGCAGTTGATATCATTGATGAGGCAGTGAAGAAAGTTTCGGCTGCACGTTCGAAGCTGGGTGCCTATGAGAATCGTCTGGATGATGTACATTCCAATCTGGAAGTACAGAGCGAGAGTATCACAGAAGCATATTCACGGATTATGGATACGGATATGGCGGAGGAAATGACCGAATATACACAGCAGGAGGTGCTGTCACAGGCAGCCATCGCGATGATGCAGAAAGCAAATGATCGTCCGGAATCTATCTTGCAGTTGTTGCAGTAGATAGTATAGGATAACGTGGAATATATTGATAAAATCGGAATACGAGGAAATTATCATGACACAGGAACAAAAACAGGAATTCACACGGCGCATTAGTCAGGAAAACCACAGCGGTCTGATTCTGGTGCTGTGTGATATCTTTCATACATATGGTAACGACGCGATCGCCGCGTATGAGGCGGATGACACGACTGCATATCTGCAGAATATCGGGCAGGCGCGGCGTGCGATGCAGGAGCTGATCGACTGTTTCTCAAAAGAAGATTCACTTGGAAGAAATGTAATTACTATTTTAAGGTTTATCTATGGAAAGCTTGTGCGCTCGGAAGTGCGCAGACAGCCGGATGAACTGGATCGGTGTGTGCAGATGGTAGACGGATTACGTGTCGGATTTGTACATTTACACGAACTTGACAACGAGGGCGCTGTGATGCAGAATGTACATCAGGTGTACGCTGGACTTACCTATGGGAAAGGAACCCTGAACGAGAGTATACAGGGTGTAAACTACGAAAAACGTGGATACCAGGTTTAATAACAGGAGGAAGTAAAGATGAAAAAAGATGATTGTATTTTCTGCAAGATCGCAAATGGAGAGATTCCATCTGCAACGGTATATGAGACACCAGAGTGCCGTGTAATTCTGGATCTGGCACCAGCCAATCAGGGACATGCGCTGATTCTGACGAAGGAACACTACGATAATATCTACCAGCTTGATGAGGAGACTGCAGGTAAGGTATTTTCGCTTGCAACCCACGTTGCGAAAGCGGTACAGGAAGAGACTGGTTGCGAGGGCCTGAATATCGTGCAGAACAATGGCGAAGTAGCCGGTCAGACCGTGCATCATTTCCATATGCATGTGATTCCACGTCACGCAGGGGATGACGTACAGGTGACATGGAAGCAGGGCGAGACAGAATCAGAATCCTTGAAGGCACTGGCAGATGCAATCAAGAAGCATATCTAAGGATAAACAGACGCAGTCAGGGAGGCTGTCGAAACGGCAGATTGTGTTTCTTGTATTGTCGGTACTGTTCGCGATTATGATCTTCTGTTTCTCTGCCAGAAATGGCGAGGAATCGACGGAGGACAGTTATACGGTCGGTATGGAGTTTGGACGCATTGTACATCCGGATTTTAAGAATTGGTCGGAGGAAGCACAGCTTGCGTTTGCAGCGAAGGTCGATCATCCGATCCGAAAATTGGCACATGCGACGGAGTATGCCGTCTTTGCAATGCTGCTCTGTGGTGTATGGCTGGATGTCCGAAGAAAACGAAAGCTGTCTGTGTTATTCGCGTGGGGAACTGCGACGGTGTATGCGGCGATGGATGAGTTTCATCAGTTGTTTGTTCCCGGACGGAGCGGACAGGTAAAGGATGTGCTACTCGATAGCTGTGGCGCGGCAGTAGGTGTGCTGATTCTGATGCTTGTTGCGGCGCTGATCCGATTTATCCGTAAAAAGTATGGCACACAGGAATGAAAATCGCCAGAATATGCGCAAATACAACGAAATTAGCAAATAAAACCATTGACAATTAGAAATATATGATATATGTTAGACATGTCTCTCTTATTCAGAGTGGTGGAGTCATAAGGGACGAAGAAGCCACGGCAACCCCGGAGACGGAAGGTGCCGACCTGAGCGATACTTAGATTAAGTTGTCGAGCAATAAGAAGATTTGATAACGACTTTCAAATCCGGTTGCTTGCAACCGGATTTCTTTTTTATGAATTGCCGCTGAAAAAGAGACAAAGAACCATAGACAAACGCATTCCGGAGGAGGAACAAATGGAGAAGTTATTATTTACTTCAGAATCAGTAACCGAAGGCCATCCTGACAAAATCTGTGATCAGATCAGTGATGCCGTATTAGACGCACTTTTAGCACAGGATCCAATGAGCCGTGTCGCTTGTGAGACAGCCGTAACAACCGGACTGGTACTTGTTATGGGCGAGATTACAACAAAGGCACAGATCGATATTCAGACAATCGTTCGTGAGACAATCCGTGAGATCGGTTATGACCGTGCAAAGTACGGATTTGACTGCGATACCTGTGGTGTGATTGTAGCACTTGACAAGCAGTCAACCGATATCGCAATGGGTGTTGACAAGGCACTCGAAGCAAAAGAAAATCATATGTCCGATGAGCAGATCGAGGCAATTGGTGCCGGCGATCAGGGTATGATGTTCGGTTATGCAACAAACGAGACACCAGAGCTTATGCCATATCCAATCTCACTGGCACATAAGCTTGCAAGAAAGCTGACAGAGGTTCGTAAGAACGGTACACTTTCTTATTTAAGACCAGACGGCAAGACACAGGTATCTGTAGAGTATGACGAGAACGGAAAGCCTTGCAGATTAGAGGCAGTTGTACTTTCTACACAGCATGACGAGAATGTAACGCAGGAGCAGATCCATGCGGATATCAAGAAATATGTATTTGATCCGGTCCTTCCACAGGATATGATCGACGATGAGACAAAGTTCTTCATCAACCCAACCGGACGTTTCGTTATCGGTGGACCAAACGGTGACTCTGGTGTAACCGGACGTAAGATCATCGTAGACACTTACGGTGGATATGCACGTCACGGCGGCGGAGCATTTTCTGGAAAGGACTGCACAAAGGTAGACCGTTCTGCAGCGTATGCCGCACGTTATGTAGCAAAGAATATCGTGGCAGCCGGACTGGCTGAGAAGTGTGAGCTCCAGTTGTCTTATGCGATCGGTGTTGCAAGACCAACTTCGATCATGGTAGATACATTTGGCACAGGTAAGCTTGCAGATGATAAGCTTGTAGAGATCATCCGTGAGAACTTCGATCTGCGTCCGGCTGGCATCATCAAGATGCTTGATTTGCGCAGACCAATCTATAAGCAGACAGCCGCTTATGGACATTTCGGAAGAACCGATATCGACCTTCCGTGGGAGAAGACCGACAAGGTAGACGACTTAAAGAAATATTTGTAGAAAACAGGAGGAAGATATCATGAAGAATATGTTGAACTTCAAGAATTTCTCTGCAGAAGAGCTGCAGAAGATTCTTGACCTTGCACTGGATATGAAGAAGAATCCGGAGAAGTACAGCCACGCATTGGAGGGCAAGAAGCTCTATACGTTGTTTGAGAAGACAAGTACCCGTACATTCCTTTCCTTTACGACAGGTATGACAGAGCTTGGCGGAACCTATTACAACCAGCTTTGGAGAGACAGCAACTTTGTCCTTGGTGAGCCGGTTTCTGAGATCAAATATGTATGCCGCAATGTCGACATCATCATGGCACGTCTTGTAAAAAATGAGACCGTTGAGCTGTTCGGTGACAATGTAACTGTACCATTTATCAATGGCTGCGATAACTCGTATCATCCGTGCCAGATTCTGGCAGATGCGCTGACGATTATCGAGAAGTTCGGAAGCCTGAATGTCAAGTTCTTATACATCGGTGCAAAGAACAACGTATTCAATTCACTGGTAGAATTCTTCTCCAAGATGAAGCAGGGAACACTGTACGGACTTACCCCGCTTGTAAATGATACTGCCTGCGGTCCGGACTTCTACGAGGAAGCAAAGAAGACAGGCTATTATGTAGAACTTGATCCGAACATGCCGATGGATGAAGTGAAGAAATATGTCAAGGATATGGATATCTGCTACACCGATACATGGCTTGATATGGAGTTTTTCAACGATCCTGCATATCAGGATAAGAAGAAAGAACTCATGGACAAGATGATGCCATATCAGTTGAATGACGAGTTCTTGGAGGGCAGCCATGCGCTTGTTTTCCACGACATGCCAATGCATGTAGGCTTCGAGATTTCGAAGGAAGTGGAGATGAAGAATCTCGAGCATATTCTCGATCAGGCAGAAAACAGAAGACATGCAGAAAAAGCTGTCATGTATACATTGATAAAAGGAATCTAAGTGGTATAATATATGGATGTGTGGCTTTCGGTACTGGCGTTTGTGCTTTTCCTTGGCTTTGGCACGGGCGTGCTTGTCTGCGTCTCTGCCGTGAAAAAACAGTCGGGGATCGTCATAAAGAGTCGGTTGCATCACAAATTAAATATCTCCGAGGTCGTCTATGCGAACCTTGGACTTGTGGGACTTGTCGTGTTGGTGTATTTCAAGATCTACATATTTGTGCCTGCGGTATTGATGTTTGTGTTTTTCATCGTGCTGTCCACCCGGATACAGAGTGGCATCACAGAAGAGGGTGTGCTGGTCGGAACCACATTTATTGAATGGGAATTCATGAGGTCCTTCCTCCTGGAAAACCAAGGGGAGGACAGCAATGTAATCGTATTGAAGATTCGTGCGAATCGAAAAACGTATATCCTCGTTTGCAACCGGGAAGACCGGTTTGCAATCGATGGGATATTCAAGAAAAATAACGTGCGTTCAATGGGAGGAAACCAGAAATGAAACATGTAATTGATTCAACAGACCTGTCCGTAGAAGAAATCGATGGTATTTTGAAACTGGCGCAGGATATCATCGACGACAAAGAAGCATATAGTGAAGCGTGTAAGGGCAAAAAACTTGCAACATTATTTTTTGAACCAAGTACAAGAACAAGACTTAGCTTTGAATCAGCAATGATGGAGCTTGGCGGAAATGTACTTGGTTTTTCTTCGGCTGATTCTTCGTCTGCGACGAAAGGTGAGAGCGTGGGCGATACAACGAGAGTCGTAAGCTGCTATGCAGATATCATTGCAATGCGTCATCCGAAGGAGGGTGCGCCGATGCGTGCTTCTATGGTAAGCAGTGTGCCAATCATCAATGCCGGTGATGGCGGTCACAACCATCCAACACAGACACTTACAGATCTGCTTACGATCCTGCGGGAAAAGGGCAGACTGGACAACTTTACGATTGGCCTGTGCGGAGATCTGAAATTTGGACGTACCGTACATTCGTTGATCAAGGCATTGTCCCGTTATAAAAATATTAAATTTATCCTGATTGCACCGAAGGAACTCCGCGTGCCGGAATATATTATCTCCGAAGTGCTTGAAGCAAACAATATTCCGTATGAGGAAGTAGAATCGATGGAAGAAGTGATGGGCGAGCTGGATGTGCTCTATATGACAAGAGTACAGAAGGAACGTTTCTTCAATGAGGCGGATTATGTCAGATTGAAGGATACATACATTCTCGATGGAAAGAAGCTTAAAAATGCAAAGTCCGACCTTGCAATCCTGCATCCGCTTCCACGTGTCAACGAGATCTCTGTGGAAATCGATGACGATCCGCGTGCCTGCTATTTCCGTCAGGTTATGAACGGAAAATTCGTGCGTATGGCACTGATGCTGACACTGCTCAAGGCGAATGGCGCGAAGCTGAATCTGTCCGCAGACAAGCTTGCCAAGATTCCAGACTAAGGAAAAGGATTTGCATTAAGGAGGAAGAATCATGAAGATAGATAGTATTCAAAATGGTATCGTGTTGGATCATATTACTGCCGGCAAGGCACTGCAGGTATATCATGACCTCGAACTTGACAAGCTCGACTGCTCGGTAGCTATCCTGCAGAACGTTAAGAGCAGCAAGATGGGCAAGAAAGACATCCTGAAGATTGACAAGGAGTACGATGTGAACTTAGATGTGCTCGGTTACATCGATCCGGATATCACGGTCAGCATCATCAAGGACGGCCAGACCGTCGAGAAAAAGAAGCTGGCATTGCCGAAAAAACTGATCAATGTGAAAAAATGTAAAAATCCTCGCTGTATCACATCGACAGAACCAGGAATTGTGCATATATTTAAATTAGCCGATGAAAAAAATCGTATTTATCGATGCATTTATTGTGAGGCAGACAAGTAAAAAGCTTTACAAAAAAATGGAATGTGTTATAATTATCAAGATTATGGGCTAGTAGCGTAAAAATAACTGGCAGCACAGAGGTGTGAAATGGAAAAATATGTTATAAAAGGCGGCAATGTTCTGGAAGGTGAAGTTTCTATTGCCGGTGCGAAAAACGCCGCACTCGGTATCCTTGCAGCAGCAGTCATGACAGACGAAGAATGCATTATTGAGAATGTACCATATGTAGAAGATACAAAGACATTACTTCGTGCGATCGAGACAATTGGCGCTAAGGTAAAATACATTGACAACCATACAGTGTCTATCTGCGGCGGAAGTATCAAAACCGGCGAAGATGTCTGTGTGGATGATGAATATATACGGAAGATACGAGCATCCTACTATCTGCTTGGAGCTTTGCTTGGTAAGTACAACTATGCACAGGTTGCTTTACCGGGCGGCTGTGATATCGGACTGCGTCCGATCGACCAGCATATCAAAGGTTTTGAGGCACTTGGCGCGAAGGTAGAGATCGTAAATGGCGGTAAGGTTGTTGCGAAAGCAGACCAGTTGATCGGTAACCACATTTATCTCGATGTGGTAACGGTTGGTGCGACTATTAACATTATGATGGCAGCCGTGCTTGCAGAGGGTAAGACAACGATCGAGAATGCTGCGAAGGAACCACACATCGTAGATGTAGCGAACTTCCTGAACAGTATGGGTGCAAATATCAAGGGCGCCGGAACCGATGTGATCCGTATCCGTGGCGTTCAGAAGCTGAGAGGAACGGAATATTCGATTATTCCGGATCAGATCGAGGCGGGAACATTTATGACGATGGCAGCAGCCACCAAGGGAAATGTTCTGATTAAGAATGTAATTCCAAAGCACTTAGAGGCAATCTCTTCGAAGCTGAATGAGATTGGTGCACGCGTAATCGAATATGATGATGCAGTTCGTGTTATGGCGGACGGCAGATTCAAGGCAACACAGATCAAGACACTTCCATATCCGGGATTCCCGACAGACATGCAGCCACAGATGGCGGTAACACTTGCACTGTCACAGGGAACCAGTGTGATTACAGAGAGTATTTTCGAGAATCGATTTAAATATGTCAGCGAGCTTTCCCGTATGGGAGCACGCATCAAGGTAGAAGGTAATTCCGCAGTGATTACTGGCGTGGATGGTTACACAGGTGCGAATCTGGTAGCACCGGATCTGCGTGCAGGTGCCGCACTTGTCATTGCAGCACTGGCAGCGGAAGGATTCAGTACGATCGACGATATCAAGTATATTTTGCGTGGTTACGAAGATTTCGATGGAAAGATCCGTGGACTTGGCGGTCAGATTGAGGTAGTCGATGACGAGCGCGATGTCCAGAAGTTTAAATTAAGAGTGGGTTAAAAACAAAAATAAGGGAGGGGTTTCATATGCCTAAAAAACCGTACTACATTACAACCGCAATCGCATACACATCTGGTAAGCCTCATATAGGCAACACGTATGAGATTGTACTTGCAGACAGCATTGCCAGATACAAGAGATACGTCGGATACGACGTACGTTTCCAGACAGGAACTGACGAACATGGTCAGAAGATTGAGATTAAAGCATTTGAGAATCTCTCCACACCGAAGGAATTCGTGGATGAGACATCTGCTGAGATCAAGCGTATCTGGGATCTGATGAACACATCTTACGACAAGTTCATCCGTACAACGGACGATTATCATGAGAAGCAGGTACAGAAGATTTTCAAGAAATTATACGATCAGGGAGATATCTACAAGGGCGAGTACGAAGGTATGTACTGTACACCTTGTGAGTCCTTCTTCACACCATCCCAGTTGGTCGATGGTAAATGTCCGGATTGTGGACGTGAGGTTCAGCCGGCAAAGGAGGAAGCATATTTCTTCAAACTCAGCAAATATACCGATCGTCTGATCGAGCATATCAATACACATCCGGAATTTATCCAGCCGGAGTCCCGTAAGAACGAGATGATGAACAATTTCCTTCTTCCAGGACTGCAGGATCTGTGTGTATCGAGAACATCCTTCAAGTGGGGTATTCCGGTAGACTTTGATCCGGGACATATCGTATATGTATGGATTGATGCACTTTCCAACTATATTACGGGTCTTGGCTATGATGTTGATGGTAATTCTGACGAGATGTATCATCGTTACTGGCCGGCAGATCTGCATCTGATCGGTAAGGATATTCTTCGTTTCCATACGATTTACTGGCCATGTATGCTGATGGCACTTGGTGAGCCGCTTCCGAAGCAGGTATTCGGACATCCTTGGCTGATTCAGAGTGATGGAAAGATGAGTAAGTCCCGTGGAAATGTAATCTATGCAGATGATATGGTAGACCTGTTTGGCGTAGATGCCGTTCGTTACTTCCTGCTGCATGAGATGCCATTTGAGAACGATGGTGTTATTTCGTGGGAGCTTGTAATTGAGCGTATCAATTCAGAACTTGCAAATACACTTGGAAACCTCGTCAACCGTACGATTTCCATGTCAAATAAATATTTCGATGGCGTTGTGACAAACGCTGGTGCCCATGAGCCGGTCGATGATGACTTAAAGGCTGTTGTAACTGACACCAGACTCCGCGTAAATGCATGCATGGACAAGCTCCGTGTGGCAGATGCAATCACAGAGATCTTCGCTTTATTTAAGCGTTGCAATAAGTATATTGATGAGACAATGCCTTGGGCACTTGCCAAGGACCCGGAGAATGCAGATCGTCTGAATACCGTTCTGTACAATCTGGTAGAGAGCATTGTGATTGGCGCAAGCCTGCTGGAGCCATATATGCCAGAGACTTCTGAGAAGATCTTAAAGCAGCTCAGTGCAGAGAAGCGTCGCGTGACAGAGCTTTCAAACTTTGGTCTGTATCCATCTGGAAACAAGGTAACGGATCAGCCAGAGATTCTTTTTGCAAGAATTGATGCACCAAAGATGCTCGAAGAGATTGAGAAGCGTTTCCCATCAAAGGTTGTTGAGGAACCAAAGCTAGAGAAGAAAGTAAAGAAGGAAGAAAAGGTTGAGATTCCTACACTTGATGCGGTAGTGAAAGAAGAGATCACAATTGATGAGTTCAGCCGTATGCAGCTGCAGATGGGTGAGATCATCTCCTGTGAGGAGGTTGCAAAATCCAAGAAGCTGCTTTGTTCACAGGTAAAGGTACAGGGCAGAACCCTGCAGATCGTATCTGGAATCAAGCATTACTATACACCAGAGCAGATGGTTGGCAAGAAGGTTGTTGTTATCACGAACCTGAAGCCGACAAAGCTTGCAGGTGTGTTATCCGAAGGTATGCTTCTTTGTGCAGAGGATTTCGAAGGAAATCTGGCACTGCTTACCGCAGAGAAGGATATGCCGGCTGGAGCAATGATCAGCTAGGAATAATAAATCAAAAACGACCGGCTGGTTTAAAACCAATCGGTCGTTTTTTGTATGTTGTTTCACTTATTATTTGTATGCTTCATTACTTAGTTCGCATCTGTTGAGGTTGCAGTCTCAGTCACGATTGCGGAACTGATCATAGCCGCGTCAATCTGCATGAAATCGCGGTCGCTAATGTAATATTTATTTCCATCTTCAATAATTTCAACAGTTATAACTTGCGGATCGGCATAAGTCATATTTTCACAACCGGCATTCAGGATGTCAATCAAGCCCTGCGCGAATAATGTTTCGTAATCAGTGAGAGAATAATCGTTATAAGTTCCAGCCTTCACATCGTTGTTAAATGTGTCGACATAAGCAGTTACTTCAGAAGAGGTCTGTGCGAACAGGTTGATCGGGTAAATCGTGACATCTACCAGATAAACACTGCCGTCTTTTCTTGCTTTATCTACCTTGTAATTAACCTTGCTGTAAATATTTTTGGCAAGAGACTCGAACTGCTCCCGCATCTCTGGCGCATCGTCAATATTCACACTGTAATAGGTGAGGATATTGTCAGTCAGCAGATCAATGTTTGCCTGATAAAGCGCATCTGCATCCTCCTGATTGGCACCGGACGCCGCAATGTAATCCTTGGTTGCACCAAGATAATTGATTGCGATCAAACTCTTGATGTAGGTCTGATACCGCTTCTCCACATTTGCGGTACACGCCGTTAAGGAAAAAATTAAAAGCATGCAAATCGGCACAAGGGAGATTCGCTTGTATTTTTTTGCATGACATTTCATGACAAAGTTCATTTTAAGATCACCTCGTATTAATTTTTATATGATTAAACATGCCCTTAGTGTATCATAAAGTGAAAGTAAATATCAATACACACATCCTTTTTATTAGAAATCCCTTGTAAAAAAATGATGCATAAACGAAATTCTTATGGTATAATTAAGAAACATATTGGATAATAGACATTCGAAAGGAGAATTGCAGAATGGATGTAACGTTGAAGACCACATCGTTTGGTGGATATGACAAGAAGGCAGTAGAAAATTATATAGACGAGTTGACAGCAGAACACGAGAAAGAGGTTGCAGATTTAAAGGCAAACGTATTGAAGCTGTCAGAGACAGTAAAGAATCTCCATACGATGCGAGAAGTCAATCTGAACGAATCTTCAAGCACAATTGATAATCTGAAAAAAGTAAATGATGAGTTGCAGGTAGAGGTAACGCAGCTTCGAGATAAGATGGCAGCGTATGAGACAAGAGAAGAAGAGTCCGCAAGCCGTTATGAATCCATTTCCAGAACTTTGCTGGAGGCGCGTGAGAATGCAGATGCACTGGCGAAGCAAACACAGCAGGAGTGTGAGGCGCTACGCACAAAGACAGAGGAGGAGTGTGACAGACTTACACAGGAAACAAGTGATGCCTGCCGCCAGATGTCGGAGGAGACAACCGCAGAGTGCCAGCGTATGCATGCAGAGACAGTTACGGCATGCGAGAGGCTTGATGCGGAGACAAAGAGCAAATGTCAGGAACGCAAGGAATCCACATATGCAGAGTGTGAGCGTTTGAAGCGGGAGACAAGAGAGGAGACAGATAAGCTGCGTGCAGAGACAGAGAGTGCCTGTCAGTCCTTGAATGATCATACAGAGGAGAACTGTGCGAATATGCGTGCCGAGGTAACGGCAGAGTGTGAGGAGCTGCGGAATCAGGCAAGAACAGAGACGTATAATACACGTATGTCTGTGAAACGTGAGTGCGAAAGTGTGAGTGAATATATGGCACAGATGAAGGCGGCGCTTGACAATGTGGTTATTTCCGTAAACAACACGATTAAGGTTGCCGATCAGGCATTTCCGGAGGTCAGTAACAATTAGTCGGGTTTGGAAAGCAGTATAGACGGGCTGTCGCACATAGTGTGTGACAGCCTTATTAGATATTGGGGTTTATGATAGGGTAAGGAGGCGGATGGCATGGTAATTGAAAACAAATATCTCAGAAAAGCAATTGAAAAAACGAAATATATCGTTCTTGTAAAACGATATATCACAGATGTACCGGGATCCAGTCTGGTATATATTTCGCCAAACGCATCCGAAATAGGTATGAATGTAGAGATGCTGAACAAAGGGATGAAATTGTCTGAGGATTATATTTATCCATCGGATCGGGAGATGGTGATGAGAACCATTCATAACGCAATCGACAATCGTGTTCAGGACTTTATGCATGAATACCGCATGGTTGGTGATGATGGAGTGCTTCGACAGATGCGCGTAAATATCTGTATCGAGGTTGTGTCAGAGGAAGAAAATACCTATGAGGTTGAATTTTACATCTGTGATATTTCTGCGAAGAAGGAGGAAGAAAAACAGGTGGAAATCAAACGGGCAATCGAAAAGCCGATTAAACGCATGCAGATTTCACCGACGGGCACACTGGTGATCAGCAAGCTGGACAATCCGGGTATGGTTCCGCAGATCCAGAAGATGGAGATGATTATGAGTGGATTTTCGCAGCTCACTAATTTATACTCCGTGTTTGTTGATGAAAATGGCAAGGTAGAATCCACGCCGGTCGGACCGGCGACGGATATGGGTGATTTCTATGACCTGTTTGAGACTCCGACTTACAGAGAGTATTTCAAAACAATGAAAGAAAAGGTGCTGACGGAAATGAAGCCATGTATTTTTGACCGTGAGGAAGGTGGCTATGGAAAACTGGCTATGGCACCAATCTGTGTAGATGATAATCTGCAGGGCTTTTGGGTGCTTGGGTCCTATACGCCCGATGAGACGGAGCATCTGGAAAAAATATATGAATTGCATTGGATGACAGCCGAGCTGGTATCCGATTTCCTGTTACAAAGCTATAATTCCATTGTGGAGTCGGCCAAGTCCCGTGGCGCAGGCAAGAAGCTGAGGGAGGAGCTTGCACGACAAAGTATTGTAAACAATGCATTGTCGAAGATTAACAGTAAACTGAGTGAGGATGTGGAACAGGTGATTGGAGAGACTTTGCGTGAGGTTGCGCTGCATATGGATCTGGATCGCATGTTTTTATATACGTATGATAAGAAAAATCCAAAGGAATACAGCCTGCGGAGTTATTTCGATGTAGCCGGGGAGCTGCCGGGCGATGATATACTGACACTGCTGCCGGAACGAATGTATCTTGTGATGGACGCAATTAATAATGGAAATGGCTGTTGTATGCTGGATCGCACAAATATGACACAGCGGGATGTGATCAATCTGATGCGGTATAATTTTCGGGCAGAGATTGCGTATCCGATTTATCTGGAAGAAAGGCTATATGGTGTTTTAATCTTTGCAGAATCAAAATCCGAACGTATCTGGACAAAAGAGGAGCTTCGGTTCTCGCAGAGTATTTCCCTGTTAATTCAGAATATGCTGGAAAATGCAGACGGCGATGATAATGTGCGAAACGTGAATAAACATCTAATAGAAACATACAATAGTTTTCATGAGGGCGTTTTTATCCGGGATTTGTACACAGGCTATGTATTTTTCTCCAACAAAGCATTGAATGACATGCTGGGATATGACCTGACCGGTGGAGACAGCTGTAAGATTTTGAAAAATCTGCGTGATAAATTCGAGTATATGGATGGCGTTCGCAAGGATATTGCCGGGAGAAAGATTACAAGCTGGTGCAGTTACGTGCCGGCATTGGATGAAATTATGGATATTACGGAAGTGCCGATTCAATGGCTGCAGGGTGGAGCTGCAACCATGATTATTATGAAAAAAGCTAAGGATAATTAGGAAATTTCCGATATATAGATAGGAGGAACAAGACGTGGCAAGTTCAGACATTGGAATCGACTTAGGAACCGCCAGTATATTAGTCTATGTCAAAGGAAAGGGCGTCGTATTGAAGGAGCCGTCCGTAGTTGCCTATGACAGGGATACCGAACAGATCATGGCAATCGGGGAAGAGGCAAGACTGATGCTCGGAAGAACACCTGGAAATATCATTGCGGTGCGTCCGCTCAGACAGGGTGTTATCTCCGATTATAAAACGACAGAAAAGATGTTGAAATATTTTATCCAGAAGGCAGTGGGCAAGAGCTTCTTCGGAAGAAGACCGCGTATCAGCGTATGTGTTCCATCCGGCGTTACGGATGTGGAGAAGCGTGCTGTTGAGGATGCGACTTATCAGGCAGGTGCCAGAGATGTTTATATCATTGAGGAGCCGGTTGCAGCCGCAATCGGAGCCGGTATCGACATTTCCAGACCATGCGGAAATATGATCGTAGATATCGGAGGCGGTACTTCTGACATTGCAGTTATTTCACTGGATGGAGTCGTCGTATCATCATCCATCAAGGTAGCAGGGGATGATTTCGACGATGCAATCGTTCGTTTTATGCGGAAACGTCATAATCTATTGATTGGTGAGCGTTCCGCAGAGGAGATTAAGATCAATATTGGAACTTGTTACAAACGACCGGAGAATATTTCCATGGATATCCGTGGACGAAATCTGGTAACCGGACTTCCAAAGACGGTAACGGTATCTTCGGATGAGACCGAGGAAGCGCTGCGTGAGGTGACATCCCAGATTGTGGATGCCGTACATTCTGTATTGGAGCGTACACCGCCAGAGCTGGCAGCGGATATCGCAGACCGTGGAATCGTGTTGACTGGTGGTGGCGCATTGCTGCATGGACTCGAAGATCTGATCGAGGAGAACACCGGAATCACAACGATGACAGCCGAGGAACCACTGACCGCAGTGGCAATCGGTACAGGTAAGTATATTGAGTTTTTGAGTGAGCGTAAGTAGAAAGTAGGAAAACGATGGTAAGAGGGTTGTACACGGCATGGACCGGACTTCGCAACGAGGAAAAGAGAATGGATGTTGTCACAAACAACATGGCGAACGCGGACACGACCGGCTACAAAAAGGTGGACGTCACATCGCAGTCCTTTGACCGCCAGCTGGCAGTCAAGATTGACGATCCGACGATTGGACCGAACATAAAGCAGGGCATTGGCGGCGTGAACCTCGGTGTGAAGATTGGAGAGACGTATTATGATATGTCTCAGGGAAATTTCAGACAGACAGATGACCAGTACAATTTTGCATTATCCGGCAGCGGATTTTTTACCATCAGCACAACAGACAAGAGTGGAACGACAACGACACGCTACACGCGTGATGGCGATTTCACTGTAACCAGGGACGGTTATCTTGTGACAAAGGATGGCGATTATGTGCTGGCGGAAGGCGGTAATCGTATACAGATTCCGAATGCAAATCTGGTTAAGATCAGCGTAAATCAGGCGGGAGAGATATACTCTGGCAATACGTATGTTGCGAAATTGCAGCTGGTTGATTTTCAGAGCTATGATGCGTTATCCAGCTATGGTGAGAACATGTACGAAGCAGTGAACGGTGCGGTACAGACACAGGCGGATGTGACGGTCAATCAGGGATATCTGGAAATGTCAAATGTCAATATGGTCACAGAGATGGTTGATATGATTGCGGTCACAAGAGCGTATGAGACAAATCAGAAGATGGTTCAGACGATCGATCAGACCTTGGACAAGGCAGTCAATGAAATCGGACGGTTATAGTGGAAGATAGGAGGTAGTAGCGTATGATGCGATCACTTTGGACGGCTGCATCCGGAATGCGGGCACAGCAGGTCAATGTAGATACAATTGCAAATAACGTAGCAAATATCAATACGATTGGTTATAAATCACAGCAGGCAAGCTTCAAGTCACTGCTGTATCAGAACCTGCAGTCAACATCGACGAACAATGCAGGTGAGAACAAGCCGGTTGCGGCAGAGGTTGGACTTGGTAGCCGTGTGGCAGCGATTACGAGTACATTTACACAGGGAAATCTGACGCATGTAGAGAATCCGTTTAGTGTGGCGCTTGAAGGTGACGGTTTCTTCCAGATCCGCACGGAGAGTGGAGAATTGCAGTACACAAGAGATGGTTCGTTTGAAATCTCACCAGTTGCAAATGGAAACATGCTTTGTACATCCGACGGAAATCCGGTTTTGGATGCATATGGAAATGAGATCGTATTGCCATCTAACCGTGTGGCAACAGATCTGATCATCAATCAGGATGGAACGCTGGCATTCCCGGATGGCACAGGGAATCCTGCAGTTATTACAGATGCGAATGGACGTCCGGTGAAGTTTGGTATTTACCAGTTTAACAATCCGGCAGGCCTTTCCAAGGAAGGCAGCAACAATTATTCGGTAACCGTTGCAAGTGGCGCGGCAGTTGCGGAGAATGGAAATGCGGCAGTGAAGCAGACAAAGACGCATCAGTATTACACGGAGGCATCGAATGTCGATGTTGCAAACGAGATGGTTAACCTGATCGTGGCACAGCGCGCATACGAAATGAATTCCAAGGCAATTCAGGCATCTGATGAAATGATGCAACAGGCTAATGCTCTTCGTTAGGTAGAGGAAAGGTGACCTTATGGACAACATCACAAATTTAACCAATCAAGATTATTCCTCGTATGTGACACAGGCGCAGACGAGCAACCTGACCAGTCAGATCAAAAAATCAACTTCTTCGGATGCAACCGATGAGGAAATGCTTGCAGCATGCAAGGAGTTCGAAGCATATCTGGTTGAGCAGGTATATAAGCAGGTACAATCCACAATCAAGTCCGACAGCGATGAGGATAGCAACCCATATGCAGACTATGCATATGACCTGCAGGCACAGCAGTATGCAAAGCTGGTTAGCGATCAGGGCAAGCTTGGTCTGGCGCAGCAGCTATACGAATCCATGAAGAAACAGAATGCGGCAATCACCCCGGAGGAGCTACATGAGCAGGAACAGGCTGCGGCGACTACGCAGACACAAAATGCATAAAATACAAATAGGATCATGACATGATTAGAGAAGGCTACATAGAAAAAATCGTATATAAAAGCGACGAAACGGGCTATTGTGTGATGTCCGTGGAAGGTGAAGAAGGAGAAGAGATCTTCGTTGGCACCCTGCCGGGTGCCGGTGAAGGTCTCTATGTGATTGCAGAGGGAGAATACGTGAATCATCCGCAGTATGATATCCAGTTTAAATTCTCTTCCTGTGAGATTCAGATGCCAAAGGATACACTTGGAATCGAGCGGTATTTAGGCTCTGGAATCATCAAGGGTATCGGTGCCGTCTTGGCGAAGAAGATCGTCAAGAAATTCAAGGACGACACACTTCGGATCATCGAGGAGGAACCGGAACGTCTCGCGGAGATCAGTGGAATTTCCGAGCGAAAGGCACAGGCGATCGCGACCTCGTATCTGGAGAAGAAGGAATTTCAGGAGGTTGCCATTTTTCTGGCACAGTATGGAATTTCAGTAAATCTGGCAATTCGCATTTTCAATACATATGGAAATAAAGTCTATGACATTCTGCGCGGCAACCCATATAAGCTGGCGGAGGATATTTCCGGTATCGGATTCCGGATTGCGGATGATATCGCGAAGCGCATGGGAATCGCACAGGATTCTGAATTTCGGCTGCGGTCAGCCGTGCTGTATGTACTGAATATGGCAGGTGGCGAAGGACATATGTACTTGCCGAAACAGCTTTTGCTGCGTCGTTGCGTGGAGCTGACACGCGACACCGCGACGGATGTGGAAGGTATCTATGGACAGTCAGCGCTTGGCTATGCAGAATACGCGGATGCGACAAGTGCGGAATCGGCGTATGAGCAGACGGTTTCTCTGTTTGAACAGCAGTTGATGGAGCTGCTGATTGCAGGTAAGATCATGATTAAGCAGATCGATGAGGAGGATGTTGTATATCTGGCGTCGAATTATTATGTGGAGTTGAACTCTGCAAGACTGCTTACCGATCTGCAGCTTCGTTATGACATGGAACAGGACGAGCTGGAACGCGAGATTCAGAAGATCGAGAAGGAAGAAAAGCTGATATTGGATGAGCTGCAGCGGGCGGCTGTGAAATCGGCGATTGAGGCCGGTGTGGCAGTTATTACCGGTGGTCCCGGAACCGGAAAGACCACGATCATCAATGTCATTATCAAATATTTCTCCAAGAAAGGTATGGAGATCAAGCTTTGCGCACCGACCGGACGTGCAGCGAAACGTATGACGGAGTCGACCGGATGGCCGGCGCAGACGATTCACCGTCTGCTGGAAATCAGTGGTGCGATGGATGAGGACAGCAAAAATCAGGACGATCACGGTATGCATTTTGCACGGAATGCGGATAATCCGCTCGAATGTGATGCGATCATTGTGGACGAGATGTCGATGGTCGATGCGTATATCTTTTATTCGCTTGTACAGGCGGTTCCATATGGAACGAGACTGATTTTCGTCGGTGATGTGAACCAGCTTCCGTCCGTAGGTGCCGGAAATGTGCTGAAGGATATTATCAATTCGGGCTGCTTCCCGGTTACGACGCTGAACAAGATATTCCGACAGGAGGATGGCAGCGATATCGTGTTTAATGCGCATAAGATTCAGCGTGGCGAGCATCTGATTCTGACGAACAAGAGTAAGGATTTCTTCTTTATCCCACAGCGGACAGCACCGCAGATCATCGAGGAAGTCCAGACGCTTACGATGAAGAATCTGCCGAACTACTATGGATTTTCTCCACAGGAAATCCAGATTCTGTGCCCGATGCGGAAATACGAGGTCGGTGTGGAGAATATGAACCAGAAGCTGCAGAATCGTCTGAATCCAAGGGCGAAGGACAAGCCGGAGCATGTGCGTGGCGATGTGACTTTCCGAAAAGGTGACAAGGTCATGCAGATCAAGAATAATTACCAACAGGAATGGAAGATTTACGGTGTCTCAAAGACGGGAAATGGCAAAGGTTATGTGCTGGATGAAGGCGTTGGCGTATTTAACGGCGATATGGGTGTGATTACCGATATCAGTGATTACGATGAGGAGCTGACAATCCTGTTTGACGACGGACGCGAAAGTGTGTATAGCTACAAGGAGCTGGATCAGATCGAGCATGCATTTGCCGTGACCATCCACAAGTCACAGGGTAGTGAGTATCCGGCAGTTATCATTCCGCTGCTTGGCGGAAACCGGAAGCTGATGAACCGGAACCTGATCTACACAGCAATCACGCGAGCGAGACAGTTGGTTATCATCGTCGGCGATGTGAATCTGGTAAATCAGATGGTTGATAATTCCGAAGAACAGAAGCGGTACACATCGCTGGCACTTCGGTTAGAGGAGTTAAATGAGAGTATGGAATAAACTTGTGAATTGGATATATCCGCCAACCTGTCCCTTGTGTGGGGATGTGACCGGAAGGCAGACCGGACAGGTGTGTGACGAGTGCAGACCGATGATTGACTATCCGGCACAGCCAGTCTGTATGCGGTGCGGATGTGAGATTGCCGATGAGGAAGCGGAGCTGTGTGAGGATTGTACGCGGCATACGCGGACATATATACAGGGCTTTCCGGCGATGAAATACCAATATCCACTCGATGAGAGTCTGGCGCGGTTCAAGTATCATAATCAACGGGACTATGCGGCATTTTATGCAGGGCAGATCGTGAAACGACATGGACTCGCGCTGCAGAGTCTGGGGATTGATGCGCTGATTCCGATCCCAATCCATAAGCGCAAGCTGGAGAAGCGTGGTTACAATCAGGCGGAGCTTCTGGCAGATGCACTGGGAAAGAAGCTGGATATACCGGTCGAACGGGAACTGCTTGCACGCGTGGTCAATACGGAACCACAGAAAAGTCTGGATCCCGAGCACCGCGAGCGAAATTTAAAAAAGGCTTTTCAATGTATAGAAAAAAGTGTAAGCTATAAGAAAGTATTGTTGGTTGATGATATTTACACGACGGGGGCTACGATCGAGGCATGCACGAAGAGTCTGCATGCGGCGGGGATCCCGGATGTTTATTATACAAGTGTAGCAATCGGAACCGGAAGATGAAAATGATATAGAGATTGTGTCAGAATAGATAGAGGGAGGAACAAATCATGGAACTGATGAATTGCAGAAATTGTAAGAAGTTATTTAATTATATTGCGGGCGAAAAGCTGTGCCCTGCATGTAAAGAAAAGCTGGAAGAGAAGTTTCAGGAAGTAAAGAAATATATCGAGGAGAATCCACGTGAGAATATCAATCAGGTAGCGGAAGCGTGTGATGTTACGATCAAGCAGATTAAATACTGGGTGCGCGAGGAGCGTTTATCCTTTACCGATGATTCTCTGGTTGGTCTGGAATGTGAGCGCTGCGGCAAGATGATCCACAGCGGAAGATTCTGTAAGGAGTGTGCAGGCGGACTGGCAGATGCTATGACAAACGCTTACAAGCGGGAGCGTCAGCAGGCGGTTCGGAAGAGTTCCGCAGGTAAGATGCGATTTCTTGACTAATCCTGTGGATGAAAAGCAGGCAGGGATTGCTTCTGGATAAAATACATAAAAGAGGGAAGAGACATACGCACAAATGCTGGTGCATGTGTCTTTTTTTACATAAAAAGGGTTATGATACAGGGAAAACTTCCGATAATCATATTGAAGAATCGTAATTGCAGGAGACTGCGGCTTGCGAAAGATAAGAAAAAGGAGGGAGAAGCAATGAGAATAGGAACCTATAATATGATCAGTCAGATCTATGGCAACACAGGCACCAAGAAGACGAAGACTTCTGGAACAACTGGATCAGGAAGCTTTTTGGATCAGGTATCTTTTTCAAGCATGGGAAAAGATATGCAGACAGCAAAGACAGCACTGGGCAATACACCAGATGTCAGAGAGTCCAAGATTCAGGATCTGAAGCGCCGGATTGACAACGGCACATATGATGTGAGCGTGGATGATTTCGCACAGAAATTACTGGACAGTTACAGTAAGACAAATATCTAAATGAGGAACCGACATGGCAAGTATAATTGAGAATCTGATTACGGAATTGAATGATGAGTATGCATTGTATGAGCAGCTTCTGCAGGTGTCGATGGAGAAGACGGGTGCGATCGTATCGAACAATCTTGATCGTCTGTCCGAGACAACCGAGAAGGAACAGCGTCTGGCAGATGCGCTTGCAAGCGTGGAGCACAGACGGCGCGAGACAATGGAAAATGTAGCGAACATCTTAGGCAAACGACCAGATGATGTCAAGGTGATGGACGTTGTTACATTTCTGGAGGGACAGCCGGAATTCCATGATCCGCTGCTTGCGATCAACGAGAAGCTGGCGAAGCTTGCACGGAAGGTGCGGGAAGTAAACGGACATAATCAGAATCTGATTCAGGATGCACTTGAAATGATCGAGTATAACATCAATCTGATGCAGAATTTAAACCGGGCGCCGGAGACGGCAGAGTATTCGAAAGAGATGTTCAAGGGCAACGCTGCATATGCAGGCGGTGCCGATGTACCGGGCAGATTTGATGTACAGAATTAACGAGAATAAGGGAGTAAACGTATGGCAGGAACGATGGGACGGTTGTCCGTTGGCGTAACAGGACTTCAGACAAGTCAATATGCATTAAATGCAACCGCACACAATTTAATAAATACACAGACCGAAGGCTATACCCGTCAGCAGGTACTCCTGACAGATCGTTCTTATAATAGAGTTGCAACGGATTCGTATTATATCAATAATGTAGGTCTGGGCGTTGTGACAGCACAGATCCGACAGGTGCGCGACCAGTTCGCGGATGATACATACCGCACAGAGAGTGGACGTATGAACTACTACAAGGCGCAGTACGAAACCGTTTCAGAGATAGAGAATTATTTTGGAGAGTTAGAGGGCAAGGATTTCAATACGACGTTAAATGACATGTGGACATCAATGCAGGAGCTGCAGAAGGAGTCCAACAGTATCGTAACACGAAGCGCATTTGTCTCAAATGCACTCACCCTGATTGATCGTGTGCAGACGATTCGTTCCAGTCTGATCGAGTATCAGCGGAATCTGAACACGGAGATCAAGGATCAGGTCAAGACAGTCAATGACCTTGCATCTACCATCTATGAACTCAACCAGCAGATCCGTGCGGTTGAGGCAGGAAATGTGGAAAAAGCAAATGACTTAAAGGACAAGCGGAACCAGGCACTTGATAGGCTTTCATCTATCGTGAATACCGAAGTTGTAAACAACGAAGACGGTACGGTAGAGGTGTATCTGGAAGGACATACACTGGTTACGCTTGGAAGAACCTATACACTGACGACACAGAAGGTGTGTGAGAATGAGAAATATCAGCAGAATTACGGATTCACAGGTTCTTCGACAGACTTCCTGATGCCTGTATGGGAGCAGGATGGCGATCCTTTGTTTAATATAAACCGGGTACCGACCGCAGACAGCAACAGCGATATTGGTTCCCTGAATGGCCTCATGATGTCACGCGGTTATTTCATCAGCAATTACACGGATGTTCCGACAAAACCGACAAAGCCTTTGGAGAAAGACTTTGCAGATTCTGCAGATTATCAGACAGCAATGGCACAATATGAGCAGGACGTCAAGGATTACGTGGATGACTTGGAATATTTTAATACCTATGTGGAACCATATACGATCACGAATCTGGAGGCGCAGTTTGATGTGCTGATCCATGCGATGGTAACACAGATCAACGATACGTTGTGTCCGAACAAAACCGTGACTCTGGCAGATGGCTCCACCGTAAAGGTGCTGGACGAGGACGCTGCAGGTATCGGTATGGGCGATGGCAATGAGTATCCGGGTACGGAGCTGTTCGTGCGGAACAGCGTGGAACGTTATACAGAACAGACATTGACGCTGGCAGATGGAACAACGCAGACGTTCAAGGTATATAACGAAGAAAACCCGGATGATTTTTATTCGCTTTATACAATCGGTAATCTGAAGGTAAATGAGAAATTATTGCAGAATCCGTCCCTGCTTCCGATCTCACGCGTATCGGGTGAGGAGGCACAGGAGATTGCGGATGAATTGTTGTCACGATGGAATGATAAGTTTGCAACCGTCAGTCCGAATTCACTGGTACAATGCAATTATAAGGATTATTACAGCGGCATGATAGATGACCTGTCGGATCGGGGATACACTTACAAATCTATGATGGAAACCGGGCAGCAGGCAGTGTCCGACGCCGAGAATACGAGACAGCAGCTGCTTGGCGTATCCTCTGATGAGGAGTTATCCAATATGATCAAATTCCAGCACGCATACAATGCATCTTCCCGATACATCAATACGGTATCCGAGATGATTGCATATCTGATCGAGAAGCTGGGTGCATAATGAAAACGATAATTCACAATTGACAAAGAAGGAGTGGAAGCGATGCCATCTACATTTTTAGGACTTAATACAGGTCTTTCGGGACTGTCATATTTTCAGACGGCGCTCAATACGACCGCACATAACATATCCAATGCGGACACAAAAGGATATTCCAGACAGAACGTGCAGGCTTCCGCATCGGACGCCTTACGACTGAATAAGACGTACGGTATGATGGGAACCGGTATTACCGCCACAGCTGTAGAACGTCAGAGAAATGCATATTACGACACAAAATACTGGTCAGCAAATTCCAAGTACAGCCAGTATAATTCACAGCATGCCAATCTTGAGCAGTTACAGACATACATGAACGAGATGACTTCAGATGCAGGTTATACAAAGTGGATGTCAGAATTATCCGACGCCATGCAGGATCTCTCGACGAAGCCGTCGGATTACACAACACGAATCTCCTTTGCACTCACGGCAGATTCTTTCACAGATATGGTAAATGAGCTTGCGAGTAACTTCCAGTCGACGCAGAAGACGATCAACGATGAGGTCGAGCTTGCAGTCAGTGAAGTAAATTCCCTTGCAAAGCAGATCTACGAGCTGACACAGGAGATTATCACAGTCGAATTAAAGGGTGGAAATGCAAACGACCTGCGTGATAAGCGGGGCGTATGTATCGACACGTTATCTGAATATGTAAACGTTGATGTGGACGAGCGAAGCATCATGTATGGTGTGGGCGATGATCAGGTCGAAGCAAATGCCAAAACGCTGACAATCCGCATCAATGGTGAAATCTTAGTGGATGAGCTTGGTTACAATGAACTGACGGTTGTACCGCGGGAGCAGAAAGTAAATCAGAACGATCAGGATGGTCTGGTTGATATCTACTGGAAAAACGCGGATGATACTGCAGGTGAATTTTTTAATACGGCGAACACGACCGGAAGAATCGCAGGTCTGTTCAATATCCGTGATGGCAACAACGGCGAGGTGTTCTCCGGAACGACAACTGCCGTATCCGACAATCCACCGGAAGTGACCGTATCGCTTGCAGAGAGCATTGCCATGAAGGATCTGAACATCCCAACCGAAGGAACGATCACCTTAAATGGCAGGGACTACCTGTACGATGGCTGGACTGCCGAGTACGATGCAGATGGAAAGCTGAACAATTTTACATTTAAAAATATGACGATGATCAATGAGAAGAATGTGGAAGTAACTGCAGTCTTCCCAGCAGGCATCGATGGACGTCAGGCACAGATTGGCGCCAAAAATATGACAAAGGGTATTCCGTATTATCAGGCGAAATTAAACGAACTCGTTCGTGTGTTCTCCAAGTATATGAACGACCTGACAAGCGCGGGTGCCGATGCAGATGGAAATCCGGGACTTGATGCATTTACCGCACAGGCACCGGATGGGCATGATTTCGTATTGAAGGGCAGCATGCAGGGAACCGGAACGATTTCTTCCAGCGACGACAGCTATTATCGCCTGAATGGATTGAATTGGGAGCTGAATCAGCAGTGGAAGACCGATCCGAAGAAGATCGTTGTGTCTTACAAGGAAGACATCGATCAGGGCGATATAGAGGCAAGAGGCATCTTGGAAAAGATGATGGCTGGACTGACGGATACCTCGATGTTCCAGCAGGGCAATGTCTCACATTTCCTGCAGGCAATCACAACGAACATGGCGGTCGATACGAAGAAGAACGAAGTATTTGCAGCAAATCAGGATGATATCCGATACACAATCGATAACCAGAGAGCATCCATTTCTGGTGTTGATAAGAACGAAGAAGCCTCCGATTTGACCAAATTCCAGGAGCTGTACCGGCTGGCGTCAAAGGTAATATCCGTATTAAATGAGGTGTATGACAAGCTTATAAATGAAACAGGTGTATAATATAAGGTATGAGACAGCCGGCAATTGTGGAGGAGGCAGTAATATATGAGAATTACAAATCAGATGGTTTCCAATAATTCTCTGCGGAATATGCAGAAGACAATGGCAAATGTTGACAATCGCACGACGCAGATGACAACAGGAAAGAAAATTACAAAGGCATCCGAGGATCCGGTCGTTGCCGTGCGAGCCTTGAAGCTCCGTACGATGGTAACGCAGCTGGAGCAGTACAAGGACAAGAATATCGGTGATGCAGAATCGTGGCTGGAGATTACAACAACCTCGCTGGACAATATTACATCGCGGATTGAGGATATCCAGAGCTACTGTACACAGGGTTCAACAGATTCGTTCAATACCTCCGACCGAAGCGCAATCATTGATGTGTTAAAAGAGATGCAGGATATGATCAACAGCGAGGGAAATTCAACCTATGCTGGCCGTTATATCTTCTCTGGCTATAAGACGGATCGTTCTCTGGCATTTAACGAGACAGAGGATATCAAGAAATATTCTTATAAGATCACACAGCATCTGAATGCAGATGATCTGGATATGAAGACCGTCGTATTAAATGGTGTGAACAGTGAAGATGTAGACGGAATTCTGGCAGGTACAAGTGCATATGTGAAGCCAGACAAGGAACAGGTATACCGCCTGAATCTGGCATACGAAGGCATTTCCGATACGGACAGTCAGGGCAATGCAGCACTTTCATTGAAGGCACTGGACGCAAATGGAAACACAATCGATCTGAGCGGATTTACCCAGACGGTGAAGACGACGGCGGATGCCGATACGTATTATCAGGTCGGACCGGATGAAATCAACATTATCGAGGAGACCGGCGAGATCATCTTCGGTGAGAACGTGTATAACACACTCAAGCAGGCAGATGATATCGTAGTTGACTACGCGAAAAATAAATTTGAAGCAGGCGACCTCCGCCCAGAGCATTATTTTGACTGTACACAGTACACGGAACAGTCGGATGGCAGCATTAAGACGGTAGATTATGATACCTATGACCGGACACAGTCGATTTATTATGAAGTAAATTTCAGCCAGAGTATTCAGGTTAATACGGAAGGCAAAAATATTATCAACGATGATATGAGCAACAACATCAACGATCTGATCTATACGCTGCAGGAGTTAGATGCGGCAGAGAAGACAGAGAAGAAGTTAAAGAGTATGCTGGAGGACTCCCAGTACGCTTCCAATGAGGACGCGGTAAAGCAGATCAATGCCATGCTGGAGGATATCAATGTCGAGATTGCCATCAAGAAAGAGACGATGCAGAAGACATTTGCGAAGAATATCACGAACTTCCAGGGATATATGGATCAGGTTTCCGCAATCCAGTCCGATGTTGGAAGCCGTATGACAAAGCTTGACATGATCAAGACGCGTGTGACAGAGCAGTACAGCACATTCAAGGAATTGAAGTCCGAGAATGAGGATGTATCCAGTGAGGAGGCGGCACTGAACTTCAAGGAGGCCAACGTCGTATATGAGGCAGCACTTGCGGCGACAAGCAATCTGGTCAGAGCGTCGTTGATTGATTATCTATAGAAAATAATTCCGTCATGCAAATAAGCAGCGAACGGAGAAATCGTTTTTATTGTATACATTATAATGAGGAACGATTTCTAATTTTTGAGGAGGGATAAAGCATGGTAGCAGAAACAAGATTATTTGGTACGGTCGATATCGCAGAGGATAAGATCATTGAATTTCCAATGGGATTGATCGGCTTTGAGAATTTAAAGAAATTTGCAATTATTTATGACAGTGAGCGCGAGGTGCGTTCCAAGATCAGTTGGTTACAGTCGATGGAAGAGCCGGCACTGGCACTTCCAATCATTCATCCATCGGAACTGATCGACGATTATGCCCCAATCGTAGAGGATGAACTGATGAAGAATATCGGGGATCCGGCAGATGCGGATATTCTGATGTTCGTCACATTGTCGATTCCTTCGGACTTAACAAAGATGACAGCGAATCTGAAAGCACCGATCATCATCAACACAGAGGACAGAAAAGCCATTCAGGTGATCGTGGAAAATGAAGATTATAAAGTAAAATTCAATGCCTACGAGGCAATTCAGAAAATGAAAGAAAAGGCAGGTGAGTAATATGTTAGCACTATCCAGAAAACAAGGCGAATCCATCGTGATAGGCAATAACATTGAGATCACTGTGCTTGAGGCAAAGGGCGATCAGGTAAAGATCGGTATCTCTGCACCGAAGAGCGTGCCCGTCTATCGAAAGGAAATCTACGCACAGATTCAGGAAGAAAACCGTGAATCAGTCGCAAATCTCGACGTAGAAAGTTTGAAAAAACTCTTATAAAGTGGTAAAGTATGGGTGATTAGTTGACGATACAACTAATAGGAAACAAATGGGTGTATGCCGTTCAAGGATGGAAGGTGTACAAGCAGTTCACGCAAGGAGGCGTATAGATTATGGCAATTGATGGAATCGGGGGCGTAGGAGCCCTGAATGTAAGTTCACAGACACGTACCCCTCGTCCACAGAGCGAGGCAGTTGATGTAAATGCAGGCAGTACCGCAAACCAGCAGGTACAGGCTACAACGTTGCTGCCGGTTGGAGGAAAAGGCAACAGTAATAACAATAGTCAGCCGGGACAGCAGGATCGCGGTGCGGTGCAGACCGATAAGGAAGTAGCACCGGATAAGATCAAGGCAGCTGTTGACGATCTGAACAAAACTGTAAAGCAGGCAAATCCAATGCATCATACACAGCTCAGCTTCAAGTATCATGAGGATACAAACCGGATTTCAATCACGGTTACAGACAGTGATACAGATGAAGTTATCCGAGAAATCCCACCAGAGAAGACACTTGACATGCTTGCAAAAGCATGGGAGATGGCAGGTCTTCTGGTTGATGAGAGAAGATAGGAGGTATCCGTTATGGGAATGCGTATGACAGGACTCGTATCCGGTATGGATACCGAGAGCATGGTAAAGGAATTGGTCAGTGCCAATTCTGAAAAAGTAAATAAGATCAAGCAGAAAAAGCAGGATGCCGAATGGAAGAAGGAAATCTGGAGTAGCTTAAATACAAAGATTTATAACTTCTATAAGACACAGCTTTCTGCATTTAAGACGGTCAGCAGTTATAATGCAAAGAAGGCAATTGTCAGCGATGAGACAAAAGTGTCTGTCAAGGCAGGCGCAAGTGCTACGAATGGTACACACAAAATTTCTGTAGAACAGACTGCGTCTTCGGCTTACTTGACCGGTGATAATATTAAAACATATGGAAAATCTTATACGAGATACAATGATGCAGGATTGTCGACCAAGTTTGAGGATATGACAGATGCAGATGGAAATAGCTTGAATCTCAAGGGACAGACGATTTCATTTTCTGAAGGAACGGAAACAATCGAATTTGTACTTGGCGGTGAAGGTGAAAATGGTGTTGCTTCGCTTTCAGAGTTGAACGAAAAGCTGGCTGCAAACGAGAACTTTAAGGGGATTTCTGCAAGTATCAAGGATGGAAAACTGACTTTTGGAAATGCAACAGCCACGACAAATGATAGTGGAGATCTGGTTGGAACGACGTTTTTTGTAGATGCGCAGGCACTTGGATTGAGTGGTGTAATCAGTTATGACAAAGATTCTGAAAATGGGAACACATTAAGCTCGGATTTTACAGCGAAGGTAAAGTATGAATTTACAAGTGAAGACATCTCTGGATCTACGAAGTTAGCGGATCTTGGAATCAATGTAGGTACGACGTTCTCAGTAAATGGTAAGGATTTTGTTGTGGATGAGAAGTCAACAATCAATGATTTCACATCTGCACTGTCCAAGATGGGTGTTTCTGCAAGTTTCGATGCTGCACAGGGAAGATTCTATATCAATGCATCAAAAACGGGTGCAGCAAATGATTTTAATGTGACATCCAATGATTCAAGTGCTTTGGATATTTTGGGACTTGGCAGCAAATCAACGAAGGTTGATGCCAGGGATGCGATTATCTATTACAACGATGTAAAATATACCAGTGATAGCAATACGATGACAATCAATGGTATGACGATTACCGCGAAAGCAAAGACAGATACAGATGTAAATATTGAGGTATCTGCGGATACGGATGCAGCCTACAATACAATTAAGAATTTTGTCAAGGCATACAATGATCTGATTGAAGAGATGAATAAGTATTATAATGAGAAAGATGCCGGGTACGATGCTTTGACCGACGATGAGAAGAGCAGCTTATCTGATACCCAGATTGAAAAGTGGGAAGAAAAGGCAAAGCAGGGGTTGCTTCGTCGAGATTCTACTTTGCAGACGCTTCTTTCTAACATGCGTACAACTTTGAATCAGGGTGTAACTGTAACATTGGCAGATGGAACTACAAAGACCATGTCATTGGCATCTTTAGGCATCGTAACAGGTGATTATTCTGAAAATGGTAAGTTACATATTCTTGGAGACGAAGATGATGAGGAGTATGCATCGCAGGATAACAAACTTCGTGCAGCTTTAGAAAGTGAAGATAATATAGTGAGTCAGATCATTGGTGGAACGACAGAGAATAAGGGTGTTGGTACACAAATGTATGATTACCTTAGAAAGTCTATGACGAGAATAGAGGGTGTGCGAAGCACACAGACCTTCTATAATGATAAGACGATGGATAGTGAGATCGATGATTATGATGATGAAATCGACAAGTGGGAAGAAAAACTGAAAGCACTAGAGGATAAATACTATGATCAGTTTGCAAAGATGGAGTCTGCAATGGCAAAATTACAAAGCCAGCAATCATACTTGTCCTCCTTATTTGGAAGTGCATCATAATAAATATGGAGGGGTTATATAATGGCATATAACACAGCAGCAAAAGCATATGGAAATAATCGAGTTGAGACAGCAACGCCGGCAGAGCTTACGTTGATGCTTTATGAAGGCGCAGTTAAGTTTTGTAATATTGCAATCGTGGCGCTTGAAAAGAAAGATTACGAGAAGACAAATACGAATATTCAGAAGTGTCGAAATATTATTGTGGAATTGACGACGACGTTAAATATGAAGTATCCGGTCGCGGAAGATTTCAAACGGATGTATGATTATATCTTTGCACTTTTGACGGAGGCAAACATGAAGAAGAATATGGAGCTTCTTGAACGTGCCTTGGAAGAGCTTCGCGGTATGCGGGATGTGTGGAAAGAAGTTATGAAGAAGGCAAAGGGACCGCAGTTATCGCTGAGCTAGGAGGTACGATATGGATCAGACTGGAACTTATGTGAATATCATGCGGGAATCGTTGGAACGGAAACGAAAATATCTGGCAGAGATTTTGAAGCTGACAAATGAGCAGTCGGTGATTGCGACAGCGGAGAAGTTTGACGATGAACGGTTTTCGGAGATTGTCGAGAAAAAAGATGTCCTGATTGATAATATCAACGAGATCGACAAAGGGTTTTCTTCAGTCTATGATCGTGTACGGATCGAGATACAACAGGAGCCGTCAGCGTATCGGGATGAGCTGCTTTCAATCCAGGAGTTGATTCGTACCTGTGTGGATCTCGGTATGCAGATTGAAGCAGTGGAGGAGCGTAACCGGGCGGCGATGGAGCAGGTATTCTCTGTGAAATTTCAGGGCGTGCGCCAGATGAAGCAGTCGAAAACAGTTGCAGACAAGTATTATAAGTCTATGGCAAATGGCATGGTAAATGATTCTTTGCTCTATGACAGAAAAAAATAAAAAAACTTTATAAAAAGGGTTAAGGATATGAATTCCAGTCCGATATATAAGGTGTAAGGAACAAATAAGTTCCTGTAAACAAGGTTATTACCCAGAACGGGTTCTAACATACATACTATTCACGGGGCGGTGCCCCAGTACTTCTCGCAAGGACGCGGGAATAAATTCAAGGAGGAATTATTATGGTAGTACAGCACAATTTGCAGGCAGCAAACACAAACAGAATGTTAAGCTCAAACGTTAAGGCAGTATCTAAGTCAACTGAGAAGTTGTCTTCTGGATATCAGGTTAACAGAGCAGCAGATGATGCAGCAGGTCTTTCCATCAGTGAGAAGATGAGAAACCAGATTCGTGGTATCAATCAGTCTGTTAAGAATGCAGAGGATGGTGTATCTCTGATTCAGACAGCAGAAGGTAACATGGGTGAGGTTCACAGCATCCTTCAGCGTATGGGTGAGCTTGCAACAAAGGCAGCCAACGATGTAAATGCTACAGAGGATCGTACAGCTATTCAGGATGAGATCAATGAGCTTGCAGCAGAAATTGATTCTATCTCTTCTAAGGCGGCGTTTAATGGAACTAAGCTTTTGACAGGTGATTTCAAGAGTAAGCATCTTCAGGTAGGCGCAAATGCAGGCGAGAACATGGAGATTACAATCAAGACTATGAACTGTCAGGCACTTTTGGGCGCAACTGGAGCAGAAATTGCTGGTGCCGGTTCACCTGTACAGATGGGTACTCATAGCGCAGCATCAGCAGCTATGTCTAAGATTTCATCTGCAATTAAGCTTGTTTCAGCAGCTCGTTCATCTCTTGGTGCTAAGCAGAACAGATTGGAGTATACAATCGATAACCTCGAGAACTACTCAGAGAATCTGACATCTGCAGAATCACAGATTCGTGATACAGATATGGCTACTGAGATGACAAACTACACGAAGAATAACATTCTTCAGCAGGCAGCACAGTCTATGTTAGCTCAGGCAAATCAGTCTACACAGGGTGTACTTTCATTACTTCAGTAATTTCATATTATTGACAAATAGGCTGGCTCGCATGCGGGTCAGCTTATTTTGTTATATAGAGGTGAAAGATGGATATACAAATCATTTTAGAAACGAAAAACACATTAGAATCGATAGCGATTCAATTGTATCAAAATCATTTTGAACAGGGAAAACAACATATGGTGGATGTGATAGGAAATTTACAAACGATTGCTGTTTATTTGGCAGATGATCAGTGTGAAGAATATATAAAAGATATTCTTTATTCAATATTATATGCTATGGAGGGCGAGGACCCTGTTTATTTGGCAGATTTAATAACATATAAATTAATCCCTTTTATTGAAGGAAATGTGAGGATACAAGATAATGATGGTTTATGATAGAAATTTAGAAGCACTAAAATTAAATCCTAAATACGAGCGTTTTGTGAAATATTTAAAACAAAAAAATGTAGAAAAGAAAAACACTGTATGTATTCAAAAATCACATAATAATCAACCCGTTGTAGTATACCTTAAACAGGATAAAGAGTATTATTTAAACTCAAGATACAATCCTGCTTTTGCTGCAAAAATATTCATGGCAATGTATTCGGACATAACGGATAAATCGGGCTTGATAATGTTTGGATTGTCAAATGGCATGTTTGCCAGAGAGTACTTTGATTCTATAAAAAAAGACGTGTTTTTATTTGTATATGAGCCATGCGTAGATATATTTTGCGAGGTAATTCAGAATATTGATATATCTGATTTGATATTAAATAATAAATTTCACTTATTTGTAGAAGGAATCAATGAGGGGGAATTTGGGTACAAGTTAGAAACATGTAATAATTACGAAAATTATCAAAAGATAAAATATACAGTGTTGCCGTTATATAAAAAATTATTTCCAGATGAATATAATAAATTTGTTGACGCGATTAAGCAACAAGCGATGGGATTTCAAATAACTATTAATACGGCATTAAAAATGGGTGAGCGGTATTGTTATACATCAATTCAAAATATGCGTTATTTGCCGGGATGTAGAAATGGATTTGATTATGTAGGTGTATTCCCTGAGGACTTGCCAGCGATAGTTGTAGCGGCAGGACCTTCGTTGGAAAAAAATGTGGATTTACTAAAACAGGTAAAAGGCAGGGCGTTGGTGATTGTCGTTGATTCGGCTATCAAAACAGTTTATAGCCGGGGGATTATACCAGATATTGTAATAACGATAGATAATCAAAAACCTTTGCGGCTCTTTGAGGCTGATGGTATTGAGGATGCCTTTTTATTTGCTGATGGGGCGGCGAATACGGATGTATTTGACGCGATTCATCCCCGTAATCTTATTTTTTATAGTTCCGCATCAACGATATGGGACAGATTGTTTGCAAGTGAAAATACTCAGATTAAGGAAGTATATTCTGGCGGTTCTGTAGCACTTGATGCCCTTGCGATGTCTATTGTTATGGGGTTTAAAAAAGTAATATTAATAGGACAGGATTTGGCGTTAACAGGCGGAAAACAATATGCAGATGGGGATAACATTGACATAGAAAAGGCAATTGGAGATGGTATGATCGTTGTAAAGGATATCTATGGAAATGATATTGTGACAAAGGCAGATTATAGAGATTTCATTCGTAATATTGAGGATGTAGCATATACAAATCCAGATGTTGAAATTATAGATGCGACGGAGGGAGGAGCATTTAAAAAATACACTACCATTATGACGCTGCAGGAGGCGATTGATAAATATTGCGATCACGAATATCCTTTAAGAGATATTATTGAGTCAATCCCAAGACGGTTTACAAATAAGGGAGAGTTAAAAATACAAGAAACATTGCAAAATATGAAAATCCATATTTTGGATATTGAAAAAGAGATGAGGTACGGTGCAGAAGAATGCAGACAGGCATCAGGGATGTTACGTAGTCATAAGTTCGATAAGAAAAGATTACAAGAGATAAATAAAGACTTGCGAGAATTAGATGATAAATATGTGAATATGGAGGAAAATACATTATTTGCATATATTGCATCCAGAGATGATTATAATTTTGGTACAAAGTTATATGATGAAGAAGATGATGATATTGCAGAGGCTGTACGATTATATGAAAACTCAGAACAATATTATAATGGAATAGCGGAAGCATCTCCTAAAATTGTTTCAATGATTGAAGATTGTTTAGAAAAATTGAAACGGCAATATAATTTATCAGATAATTAGGGATGAGGTGCGAAATGTTTGATTTGGATCAATTTATATATAAATATGTGGTAAAAAGACCAAGAAGTATGTTCCTGGAAGATATACAGAAGAATTATCAAACATTGGAAAAGAAGATAAAGGGAAAAACGGTTCTGGTAATAGGTGGAGCGGGATCTATCGGTTCTTCTTTTGTAAAGTCAGTTTTGCGATTTCAACCATGTTCACTGGTTGTTGTCGATACAAACGAAAACGCGCTGGCGGAGCTTACAAGGGATCTTCGCAGTACGAAAGACATGTATGTGCCAGAAGATTACATACCGTATCCGATGGATTTTGCATCTGCGGTATTTGAAAAAATGTTCCGTAGCCGCGGAGGATTTGATATTGTAGCAAATTTTTCTGCGCATAAACATGTGCGTTCCGAGAAGGATATTTATTCTGTTGAGGCATTGCTTCAGAATAATTTGCTTCATGCAAAAAAATTATTAGATTTATTAACGGAATATCCACCGGAAGAGTATTTTTGCGTGTCAACTGATAAAGCCGCTAATCCCGTAAATATTATGGGAGCCAGTAAGCGGATTATGGAGGATTTGATTTTTTCTTATTCAGATCATTTCCCGGTTAAGACGGCAAGATTTGCGAATGTGGCATTCTCAAATGGCTCGTTGCCAAATGGATTTTTAGCGCGAATGCAAAAATTGCAACCATTGTCGGCACCAATGGATGTAAAAAGATATTTTGTGTCTCCAGAAGAAAGTGGTCAGATCTGCATGCTTGCTTGTATGCTTGGAAATAATCGAGAGATATTCTTCCCAAAGCTGGAACAGGCGCAGATGATGACGTTCGATGAAATAGCCGTTGCATTGCTTGAAGAACAGGGTTACACTGTACTTAGATGCGATAGTGATGCAGAGGCTGTTGAGAAGGCAGAAAAACTGAAAGAGGGAAGTCACCTTTATCCGGTGCATTTTTCTGTGTCTGATACATCTGGTGAAAAAGCATACGAAGAATTCTATACGAATTCAGAGACGGTAGATATGGAACGGATGTCGATGCTGGGAGTTGTTACAGGAAAATTAATCCCAGATCAGGAGAAATTGCAAATGTTATTTAAGGCATTGGAGAAAGAATTTGAAGGTGTAACTACGAAAGAGACAGTCGTAAAAATATTAAAGGCGTATTTGCCTAATTTTGAGCATATTGAGACAGGTAAATCTCTGGATTCTAAGATGTAAAGTAATTGATGTGTATAGTGGAGGTTCTGTATGGCACGTTTTGTTCCATTATCAATTCCAAATTTTGAAGGAAATGAAAAAAAATATGTGGATGATGCGATTGCACAAGGCTGGGTATCAACCGGAGGTGCGTACATCTCGGAATTAGAAATGCGAATGGCAGAATTTCTACATGTTGACAATGTAGCGGCGTGTCAGAGTGGAACATCCGCATTACATCTTGCTTTAGTAGAGGCGGGAGTCCGGCCTGGAGATGTAGTACTTGTTCCACCACTTACGTTTATTGCAGCAGTCAATCCTGTAAGATACCAGTTTGCAACTCCTGTATTTATAGATTGCGATGATAGCTTTTGCATGGACCCTGTAAAATTACGACAATTCTGTGATGAAGAATGTATGTGGAAAGAGAATCTGCTGACGTACAAAGATCGGGTTGTGCGGGCGATTGTGGTTGTTCATGTGTTTGGGAACATGGCAGACATGGAATCTATTATGCGGGTGGCAGAAAAGTATCATGTTAAAGTTATAGAAGATGCTACAGAGGCACTTGGAACGTGTTATACAGATGGTGTCTATGCAGGGACATTTGCAGGTACGATCGGGGATTTTGGTGCATATTCATTCAATGGAAATAAGATTATAACAACTGGCGGTGGCGGAGCGATTACAGCGAAAAATTCGCAGATAGTTGACCATATTCGTTATTTATCTACTCAGGCAAAGGATGATACACATTACTATATTCATAATGAGGTTGGTTATAATTACCGTATGACCAATCTTCAGGCAGCGGTAGGTGTTGCACAGATGGAGGAATTGCCAGAGTTTATTCGGAGAAAAAGGCGAAATTATCAGTTGTATAGACAGCAGTTACAAGATTTTTCACTGGGAAAATTAATGGAATTTCGAGAGGGAACCGCGTCGAATCAATGGTTTTATTCGTTGGAAATTGACAGAACAAAAATACATGCATCTATGCGAGATATAATAACGAAACTGGAAGAACGTGGTATTCAGACAAGGGCAATCTGGGGATTGATCAATGAGCAGTTACCTTACCAAAACGAAGTTACATTTCGTTTGGAAAAGGCGCCGTATTATGCGAAACGTATTATTAATTTACCATGTAGCACACAGATTACAGAAGAAGAGATAAAATATGTGGTAACACAGGTGAAAGAAGTATTAGGGGAGTTTGCGAATGAATAAAAACCAACTTGCAAAATTCATCGGAGAAGAAACCTTAAGTATTGTAGATGCAATGGAAAAAATCGATGCGAATACAAAAGGGTTTTTATTTATTGAGGATACTGATGGTGCTTTGACCGGGTGTGTTACTGATGGAGATATCCGTAGATGGATTATTCGCGGAGGAGAACTTCGTGATCCCGTCAGTAAGGTGATGAATAAGACACCAAAGTTTTTATTCCGGGAAGAAGCTGCTAAGGCAGATTTATTGATGAAACAGGCGGAGATTAATGCTGTTCCTATTTTGAATCGTGACAGGCGTATCAAGGATATCGCGCTTGCTTCGGATGCATTCGTAAAGACAGATAGTGGAAAAAAAGATCTGCGAGGCGTGCCGGTCGTAATCATGGCGGGCGGAAAAGGAACAAGACTTGCGCCTTATACTAAGATTCTTCCGAAACCATTGATTCCGATAGGGGAGACGCCCATTGTGGAGCGGATTCTGGATTTGTTCTATGGATACGGTGTAGATAAATACTATATGACAGTTAATTATAAAAAGGGAATGATTAAATCTTATTTTTCTGATTTGCAGCCACCATATGAAATTAATTACGTTGAGGAAACCATGCCTTTAGGAACAGGTGGAAGTATAAGGTTGATAGATGAGAAGTTTGATAAACCAATTTTTGTGTCGAACTGTGATTCACTGGTGCTAACAGATTATCGAGATTTATATGCATACCATAATTCTTCAGAGAATGAGATAACTATGGTATCCGCATTAAAAAATATAGTAGTTCCTTACGGAGTAATTCATTCTGGTGAGAGCGGAGTGATAGAAAGCATAGAAGAAAAACCGAAACTTTCGTATTTTATTAACACCGGAATGTATGTAATAAATCCGGAAACGATTAATCTGATTCCGGAGAATCAATTATTTCATATGACACATTTGATTGATGCCGTTATCAAACGTGGAGGAAAAGTTGGTATGTATCCAGTAAGTGAAGATTCGTTTTTGGATATGGGAGAATTTGGAGAGATGAAACGAATGGAGGAGAAACTACATATAGTTTCAGAGTAAAGATTGGAAGAGATTGTATTAGTAGGTTTTGGTGGGCATGCCAAAAGTGTTGCAGATTGCATTGAGAGACAAGGAAAATATAAAATAGCTGGGTATACGGATTATACTGATAACGGAGTAGGATACTGTTATTTAGGAACAGATGATGTTCTCGAAAAGCTATATGAACAAGGGGTGCACAACGCTGTAGTTTGTGTCGGTTTTCTGGGAAAAGGAACGACACGGAATCAATTATATGCGAAATTGAAAAAAATCGGATATATATTACCAGTCATTGCAGATCCTTCGGCAATTATTTCACAGAGCGCGAAGCTTCAGGAGGGGGTATTTATAGGTAAGCTTGCAGTTGTAAATGCTGAGGCAAAAATTGGGAAGATGGCGATTGTCAACTCGAAGGCACTGGTGGAGCATGAGTGTGTTGTAGGAGATTTTACACATGTAGCAGTAGGTGCGGTTCTTTGTGGACAATGCGAAATTGGAGAGAGTTGTCTGGTTGGAGCAAATGCAACTGTTTTACAATGCAGAAAAGTTCCTTCTCATAGCATTGTTCCGGCAGGTTTTGTTGTAAGGGAGTGAGAGATTGTGAATAAAGTACTGGTAATTGCAGAGGCAGGAGTAAATCATAATGGCAGTCTGGATCTGGCAATGCAAATGGTGGATGCGGCGAAAAGAGCAGGTGCGGATATAATTAAGTTTCAGACAGCAAAACCAGAGGCGTTGATCTCTAAATATGCAGAAAAAGCAGCTTATCAGAAAGAAAACACAGGGAAAGACGAGAGCCAGTTAGATATGGTTCGGAAGATTATGCTTCGCTATGAGCAATTCATTCCACTTAAACGTTATTGTGAACAGCAGGAAATCAAATTTCTGTCTACACCGTTTGATTTGGATAGTATTGATTTTCTGGAAGAATTGGGATGTGATATCTGGAAAATTCCATCTGGTGAGATCACAAATCTTCCCTATTTGGAGAAGATTGCTCATACACACAAATCTGTCATTATGTCAACAGGTATGGCAACGGTGGATGAGATTCGGGATGCCATGAAAGTTCTGAAAGATGCAGGATCTGGAGAAGTCACGTTGTTGCATTGTACAACGCAGTATCCAACACCATTTGAAGATGTTAATTTGAAGGCTATGATTACGCTACGAGATCAGTTTGGTTGTGCAGTTGGATATTCTGACCATACAAAAGGGATTGTGGTTCCAATTGCAGCTACGGCGATGGGCGCGACAGTAATCGAGAAACATTTTACATTGGATCGAACGATGGAAGGTCCGGACCATAAAGCAAGTCTGGAGCCGGATGAGCTGGCAGAGATGGTGACAGCAATTCGACAGGTTGAAAAGGCGCTTGGGGATGGACAAAAAAAGCCTGCGCTATCAGAAATCGAAAATAAAACGGTTGCAAGAAAGAGTATTATTGCGGCTAGAAATATTAAAAAAGGTGAACTATATACAGAGGAGAATCTAACAACCAAGCGGCCGGGAAATGGAATTTCCCCTATGCGTTGGTATGAATTTATAGGTAAGACTGCAAATCGGGATTATGCAGAGGACGAGTTGATAGAAGAATGAAAAAAATTGCAATTATAACAGCAACGAGAGCGGAATATGGATTGCTTGCTCCGGTAATACGAGAACTTCGAAAGTATGAGAACGAAGCGTTTCGGGTGGAGGTTATTGTGACCGGAACACACCTGTATACCGAATATGGTGATACGATTCAGGAAATAAAGGCAGATCATGTTCGTATAGATGAAATAATTAAGATACCAGTAAATTCTCAAACTGCATTGGACATCTCTTCCAATCAGGCAGTTGCGTTGACAGAATTCACAGAGCTGTTTTTGAAAAAAAAGTATGATGCGGTTATGCTTTTGGGAGATCGATATGAAACGTTGGCATTTGCGATTGCTGCAGGCAATACGCAGACACCAATCTTCCATGTTGCAGGTGGAGATACAACAGAAGGTGCTATGGATGAGTGGATTCGACATTCCATTACGAAGATGAGTTATCTGCATTTTACGACAAATGAACAGAGTCGAAGAAGGGTAATTCAAATGGGGGAAAATCCCGACCGGGTATTCAACTATGGTTCTACAAGTATTGATAATATCATGATGCTGGCGAATATGCCTCGCCAAGAGGCATTAGCAAGTGTTGGATTATCAGATTGCAGGTATGCATTATGTACATATCATCCAACGACAATGGAATTAGGGGAAATGGATGTGCAGGTTGAGGATTTCCTGAGAGCGATAGAACATTATCCAAACATACAATTTATAGTAACAAAGTCGAATTCTGATCAAGGTGGAAGCCGAATCAATAATCGACTGGACAGTGCAGAGAAAAAAATAAAAAATCTGCATGTCTATGCGTCTCTTGGTGCAAAACGTTATTTGTCTCTGATGCGATATGCAGAGTTTGTATTAGGAAATTCTTCCAGTGGAATTATAGAAACCCCGGCATTTCGTATTCCAACGGTTAATATTGGTGATCGACAAAGAGGAAGATTACAGACGCAGAGCATTATCAATTGCGATACGGATGAGAACGCGATAGTGAGGGCAATTGAAAGTGCCATCTCTGATGAGATGAAGCAGATTTGCGAGAAGACGGAAAGCCCGTATGGAGATGGAACGGCGGCAAAAAAAATAGCGAAAAAGAGTGTTGAGATTATTATGCAGACAACTATGGATCTGCGAAAAACTTTTTATGATATAGAGGTATAGGATGAATAATTTGGCTATTATTCCTGCGAGAAGTGGTTCAAAAGGACTGAAAGATAAAAACATAAAGCTGTTAAATGGGAAGCCATTACTTGCATATAGTATTGATGCAGCAATCGAATCTAAACGATTCTCGCACATTATGGTGTCTACCGATAGCATGGAGTACGCGGATATTGCGAAACAGTGTGGTGCTGAGGTGCCTTTCCTACGATCGGAGAAAACGAGTAGTGATGTAGCCGGAAGCTGGGATGTTGTTATAGAAGTACTGGAAAAGTATAGAGAACTTGGACTGCAATTCGACACGGTATGCTTATTACAACCCACATCGCCACTTCGAAAAGCGGAGGATATTGCAGGAGGATATACGGAATTAGAACAGAAAAGGGCGGACGCGATTACCGGAGTATGTGAGATGGAACATTCTCCGTTATGGGCAACGACCTTGCAGGAGGATTTATCTTTGGTGGAATTTCGCAAATCACTTGCAGAAGTTCCGAGACAAATGCTACAGACATATTATCGTATCAATGGAGCATTGTATATCCGCAGGGTAGCCTATGAAGATGGCAAAATATGTATTAAGGCCAAGAAAGAGTATGCTTATGTGATGGAGCGGAATCGTAGCGTGGATATAGATACGATAGATGATTTTGTGATGGCAGAATATTATATTAATACAATTATATAGCTGAGAAGAGGAAAAATATGAACCAGATAAATGATTCTGCAAAATTAAACAATGTTAGATTAGAAGATGATATCAAAATATATAAAGATGTAATAATAAATAATTCTCGGATATGTGATGGAGTATCAATAGGAGATAACACTACAATAGAAAGGTGTAATTTAGAAAAATTTGTGACTGTTAACAGAAGATGTTATATTAATGATTCTGATATTGGAAGCTACACATATACAGGAATAAATACAATTATAAACTGGACTCAAATAGGTAAATTTTGTTCGATAGGTAGAAATGTAGATATAGGAGGGATTACACATAATTATAGTGCAATTACAACATTCCCTTTAAGTAGATATGAGCAAAAAAGATCTGGGAATGTTCAAATGCAAGAAGAAAAAAAGTGCTTGATAGGGAATGATGTATGGATCGCTGCTGGAGCACATGTATTACATAATGTGTCAGTTGGAGATGGCGCAGTTATTGGAGCAGGAGCTGTTGTAACCAAAGATGTTCCACCTTATGCGATTGTTGCTGGAGTTCCTGCGAAGATAATATCATATCGCTTTGAAAATAAAAAGATACAGTTAATACATTCCTTAAAGTGGTGGGATTGGCCGGAAGCGTTTGTTCAGAAATATATGGGAATATTGACAAAGGACAACATAACGACGACAGAAATAGAACAGTTGATAAGATTATATGATGAGTATGAGGATTCTGCAAATGAAAAATGATTTACAAGGGAAAAAGATTTTAATAATAGGAGGGATAAACGCAATTGCAGATTTGGTAGAGCTAGCGCATAAAAGGGGAATTAAGGTTGGAGTTCTTGATTATAATAAAAACACTTATTTAAAATCTATTGCAGATTATACATATGATATGGATGCGTTAGATGTAGATGGAATAGTAGAAATTGTAAGAGCGGAAAATTATCAAGGCGTAATCTCTAACTTTGCAGATTCGTTAATGCCATATGTAAATGAAGTGGCTCAAAAAACAAATTTATATACGGTGTTTAATGAAAAACAGATAAAGTTATCAACAGATAAGATGTTTTTTAAGCAACAGTGTGTTAAAAATGGTGTTTTAGTGCCTAAACAGTATGATTTTACTCCGGATAAAATAGACGAGTTTGCGAGTACGGCATTCCCTGTTATTGTAAAACCAGTTGATGGGAGTGGTTCCAGGGGAATAAGTGTATGCAGAGATGTAAGGGACCTTAAAGATGGATATTTGCTTGCCATGTCTCAATCTAGGAATAGACGGGTTATTGTAGAACAATATTTAGAAGGCGATGAAATTAATCTAACTTATATTGCGCAAGATGGAGATATATCGTTGGCCGCGATACATGATAGATATTTTAATGCGGAACAAAAATCACAGATAAGGGTTCCAGATGTATATATTTATCCATCAAAATATGTTGATTTATTTATAGATAAATATAATGATGTAGTAATAAGAATGTTGAAAAATATGGGAGTAAAAAATGGCTCATTATTTATGCAAGCCTTTGTTGTTGGAGATCAGGTATACATATATGAGGCTGGCATGAGGTTGAATGGTTGTAAAACGTATCAGATTTTGGAAGTTGAAAATAAGTATAATACGCTTGAACATTTAATGAATTATTCCTTAACAGGTTCAATGGGAGAAAAAGTTATTTTTAATCCTCACTTTAGGAGATGGTATGCTACTTTAAATGTGGTGGGAAAACCTGGTGCAGAAAAAATTACGTTTAACAAAATGGAAAGGTTGCAAAGTAAAGAATGGATAATATCAATTGCAAGAAGTTATTTTAACGGAGAGACAATACCTCAAAATTCAGGTGGAACTTTAGTTCAGCTTGTTGCAAGAATTCATTTGTATGCAGATACCAAAAAAGATTTATTGGAGAGAATACAGGAAACATACGATTTGCTAGATGTTACAGACATGTATGGTGAAAATGCATTATATGAGCAGCATAGCATTTATGATTTAAAGCAAAGGCTTGATTATGATTTGTCATATAGGTGATTAAATGAAAAAGATAATAGTAAGTGGTGCGAATGGAAATATTGGTCGTAAATTAGTAAAACGGTTATCATATAATCCTGAATATGAAGTAATTGCAATAGTACGTGATAAGAAAAAATGTAATATTGAACAAATTAAGCAAGTTGAATGGATTGGGATAGAAGAATTTTTTGAACATAAATTAAATAATCAAGATATATATTGTGCTGTTCATCTTGCTTTTGCAAGGGCTAATTGTACAAATGAACAAATAGCTTCAAGTATAATTTTTTCTAAAAACTTTTTTGAAAAAATATCAAAAGCAAAGTTGAAAAAAGTTATATATGTATCAAGTCAAGGAGTATATGGAGATATCCCGGAAATACGAAATGTAGACATGGCTCCGCAACCTAATTCTACTTATGCGATGGCAAAATTTGGAGTAGAGCAATTGTTTAATGTATTTTTTCCGGATATGCCGCATGCCACGATTATTAGATTGGATAATGTTGTGCAAAGTCAACGAATGCCTAAATTGTTATGTAATCAAATTAAAACATGTGGAACAATCAATTTAGTCGGAGGTAATCAGTTTTTTTCATATATTGATATTGATGATGCGGTGCGCGCTATAGATATGCTTGTGTCATGTAATGGTGATTGGAAGCCGATTTATAATGTTGGTATAGATAGAACACGTTATACATTGCTTGAAATTTCTGATATATTAGAACAAATAGCTAACAAATATGGATATACAGTTTCGAAAAATTATGAAAAAAAAGATATAAAACTATTTTCAGGAATGAATTCGGTTGAATTTATGAATGATACGGGTTGGAGACCGGAAAAAAATATTTATCAGATGCTTGAAAATTTATTTTTGGAGGAGAAATAAAGAATGGATCATAAGATAATGGTTACACGAACATCAATGCCATCTTTTGAGGAATACATAGAAAAAATTAAACCATTGTGGGATTCCCACTGGTTGACTAACATGGGACGATATCATCAGGAGTTGGAACAGAAACTGTGCGAGTATATGGGGGAAGAATATGTATCTTTGATGGTGAATGGACATTTATCGTTAGAATTAGTTTTACAGGCTATGAATTTCCCAGAAGGAGGGGAAGTGATAACGTCTCCATTTACATTTATATCTACAACACATGCAATCGTTCGAAATCAATTAAAACCTGTATTTTGTGATATAAAAATGGATGATTATACAATAGATGAAACAAAAATAGAAGAATTAATAACGGAAAAGACAGTCGCTATTGTTCCCATTCATGTTTATGGAAACATTTGTAATGTGGAAGAAATTGAACGAATTGCATATAAATATCAATTAAAAGTTATATATGACGCGGCACATGCATTTGGCGAAAAATATAATAATAGAGGAATAGCAAATTATGGAGATGCATCGACTTTTAGTTTCCATGCAACGAAGGTTTTTAATACCATTGAAGGTGGGGCTGTGGCAACAAAGGATGAGCGGTTATATGAGAAACTCTATAATTTGAAGAATTTCGGTATACGGGGTGAAGAACTTATCGTTGGAGTAGGGGCGAATGCAAAAATGAATGAATTCTCAGCGGCTATGGGATTGTGCAATTTGAATCATGTTGAGGATAATATTCAGAAGAGAAAACAAAAAGTGGATTACTATCATAAGCGGTTGTCAAAAGTGAAAAATATTGTATTGAATGGGTATAATCAGGAGGGCGTTCAGTATAATTATGCATATTTTCCTGTTAGATTTTCGAATAAAACAGATCGAGATAGAGTTTTTCAAACATTACGAAGGAAAAATGTTTATAGTAGAAAGTATTTTTATCCATTAACGTCGGATGCAGCTTGTTTTAAAAATAAGTATAGAGATTTACCTTTGGATAATGCTAGACAAGTAGCAGATACAATTTTGGTTTTACCGTTGTATCCAGAATTAAAAATGGAGGAAATAGATTATATTGTTGATGGGATAATAGAGGGGTTAAGCGATGAATGATATACAAAAAAAAATTAATGATTTTATCGAAGTTATGATAGATATCATAAATAATGTAAGGAGTGGCATTGATCTTTCAGAATTAAAGGGGAATAAGGAGAGGTTTTGCGAGTTACATGAATATTGTATAACCAATATACCTTTTTTTTATTCAAAACTTTTGGATATATTGGATGGCGATAAGGAATTGTATTGTCTTGCACTGTCTACAATTTATGCAGTAACAAGAGATGTACATGTAGTTGAAGCATTGGAAAATTTGTTAATGGATAATAAAACAGACCTTTATTTTGCAGATATGATTCAAACACAAATTTCATCAGTAAAATTCACTAATATAGTTGTTCCAAATTCATATGAAAAAAATAGAAATATTAATAAGAATTTATTAGAACGATATATACAAACATATCCAATACCATATGAATACACGCCGTATGAAGATAGAAATTTAAAAAGAATAGTGGTAGAGACAAATTCAATATTGGGAGTTAATCATGGACCAACTAGAATCGTCCTAGAGTTATGTAGATGTTTACAGAATGATTATGGATATGAAGTGTTTTTGCTTGTAAACAGAACTAATTCAAATTATTATGATTTACTTCAATTATGGATGGAACCTTTTGTATATAATTATGATAGTGAAATTGAAGGCGCGTTCAAACTGAATTATGAAGGAACGATAATTCCTGGATATCAATTTGAGTGGTCACGCTTAAAATTACAGGAAAGAAATACTGCGTTACAATTTATCCATGATTGGAAACCGCTTTGCGTTTTCCATATTTGTGGAGAGTATTACAGACACGATATATATAAATACTTAACCACGTTGCTGTCCATGCCTTGCGCGGATGGATATACTGCATCTGAGGCACAGGTTTTAGTTAGCTATATGAAGAGCGATGCCGAATATGTACAGGAAGCTGTAAAATATATAAATAGTCAAAATCAATGTATGGAAGATATTAGTACTTTTGGAGGATTAAAGGAAGATCATAATCGTAATTATGTAAAAGAGTATTTTGGTATTCCGGAAAAATCTTTTGTTATCTGTTTGGTTGGGAACAGGCTTGATTCAGAAATATCACCGGAATTTGAAGGCTTGCTACAACGGGTGATTGAACGGTATCAGGATACATATGTAGCAGTTATAGGAGAAATACACCGAAATCTTGAATTGCAAGAGGATAGGATAATAAAATTAGGGTATCAAATGGAATTGATAGATGTACTAAAGGTAATGGATTTGTATGTTAATCCTGTTAGAAAAGGTGGAGGAGGCAGTGCAAGTTGCGCGTTGCAGGCTGGAGTTCCGGTTATTTCTTTAAGAAATTGTGACGTGGCTGTAAATGTTGGGGAGAATTTTGTATGTGACGATCTTCAGGAAATGGAACAATTAATAGAACGTTATATAGAGGATAATGAATTTTATAATAATCAGATACAGAAAGTGAAGGCATGGTATATGGAAAGAAAACAGGTTGACAGAGGAGAGATCTTTAATGATTTGTTAGAACGGGTAAAATTGGATATTGTGGAGGGGCGTTGCAATTGAAAATAGGAATTATGCAGCCATATTTTTTTCCGTATATAGGATATTGGCAATTATTAAATTTGGTTGACAAATATGTAATTTTTGATGATGTGAATTATATAAAACGTGGATGGATTAATAGAAATCGTATTTTAATGAATGGAGATGCTGTTTTATTTAATGTTCCGTTGCTTGGAGTGAGCCAAAACAAATTAATAAATCAAATCGAAGTAAATAATGATAAAAAATTATTGATAAAGAATTTGAAAACTATTGAATTGGCGTATAGAAAAGCGCCTTATTTTGGAGACGTATATCCTTTAGTAGAGAGAATTCTTGAAAATGAAGCAAGTAATATAGCAGAATATAACGCGTATTCAATTAAATATATATCTGAGTATCTGGACATAAAAACTGAATTGATTATGTCATCAAAATTGAGTAAAGACAATAGTTTAAAATCACAAAATAAAATCTTGGAAATCTGTGAATTGTTAGGGGCAACAGAATATTACAATGCAATAGGTGGACAAGAATTATATTCTAAGGACGCTTTTGCAAATAAAAATATACAGCTACGATTTTTAAAAACTAATGATATACGATATCAACAATTTAAAAATGATTTTGTGAGTAATTTATCAATAATAGATGTTATGATGTTTAATTCAGTCTCTACAATAAAGGAGTTTCTTTTGGATTATACGTTAGTATAATTGTTGTGAAAGTTTGTATATAATTGAATATAGATAATATAGAAAATTCGTAGCCGGGATTAAATAATCCCGGCTGCTTTTAACATTGTCACAATTCTCACATCGTAACTGTGATATTCTTTCACTTTCTCATATCCATTTTTTGCAATCTGTTTCCGCTCATCATCATGTTCCAGATAATAGTCGATTTTGGCGAGCATATCCGGGATGCTGTCGTAGAGGACGATATCTTCGCCCGGGACGAAAATCTCCGGGATTTCAGCCTGATAATTCGACAGCACGAAGCCGCCACACGCCATCAAATCGAAGATGCGGAGCGGCAGTCCGGTTTTGATCGGGCGGTTTGTCATGTTCAGGTTGATCTTGCTGCATTTGATGATCTGCGGCATCATATTGTTGGAATCAGCGCCGCCACGACACCGGACATGTTTTAATGGTGCGGTATCAGTCAGCGTCCACAGGTCAAATTGATAGTTCGTTCCCTGTTTCTGTAATTCTTCAAAATGCGCTCCGATTGCATTGCAGGTGCGGATGCGTTCCTGCTCGGTGCATTTGTAGCCGAGATAGGTGTCGGCAACGATACCTTTCACATCTTCCACGTAGTCTTCTCCCAGAGGCGCCCAATCGGCATATTTCCGGAATTCCTGCGCCCATTCGTCGGTGATGGAATCCTCCAACAGATTGTACCCATAGACGTTTAACTGGGCGGCAATCAGTCCGTCGACATAGCCGCGCATCTCGTCCGGCAGATCTTTCTCAATCGAATTATAGCGGGTCTTCTCAGAGTACAGCGAACCGACAAAAGAGATATCACAGTCATATCTGCGGTGCTCTTCCGCCGTGACTTTGATGGCATCGTAGGTTACAGCATCCGCGCCCATCGGCAGATGGAAGATACAGTCCGGGTTGGCTGGAGAGAATTTCTCCCACTGCATACGATCTAAGACAAAGATCCGGTTGGTCGGGTAAGCAATCGTCTCTGAATAAAGCTGGAAGCTAGGGCAGTCGACCGTCCATGAAAGATAAGGAAGCTTAAATACTTTGCAGCAGCGCGCTACGATCGGCTGGAAATTGACAGAGAATACACACGACGCATCTGGATTTTTCTGAATCAGATCCGCCAGTGCTTCCAGATAGCCTTTGTCGTAGTCCACGCTTTCGAATTTGCGGTTCATCGTGATAACCGTGATACCTAATCGCTGCATTGCATTTGCGATTCCCTTCTCGCAGATACTTCCCCATTTGCAAAAGATGATCTTCATAATTGTAGCTCCCCGCTTTCTTCCGAAGTGATATACGAATATTATAATCGAGATGCAGGGGGGATGCAATGCGAAGATAAAAGATAAATACAAAACCGGACGATTCCCCAATCCGTCCGGTTTCTATGTAAACACACATTTGAAGTTATTGCATTCAAACATCAATAACCCCAACTCTCCTCCTGTCCAAGGGTGTTTGCCTCGGACAACCTCATCGTAGCATAAGTGAGCAAAAAAACAAGGGGTCTGGCATAATTGACGCTCTGGAGAGCATACTTTGAATTTTACTTAATAAAATTAAGTCAAAAATGACGATTTTCATCGCTTGACGCACACATAGATGGTTGTTAAAATGGAAAAAGAAAATCAAATTTGGGACAAAATTTTGAAAAAATAAAATGATTTGAATGGAAAGGATACCGAAAATGAAATTTTTTGTAACAGGTGTAAATGGACAGCTTGGTCACGATGTGATGAATGAGCTGAGTAAGCGGGGACACGAAGGCGTGGGTTCCGACCTCGGAGAGACTTATGCTGGTGTGCAGGATGGATCGGCAGTTACGACAATGCCATATGTAAGTCTGGATATCACAGATCAGGCAGCAGTGAAGAAACAGATCATGGAGATCAAACCGGACGCTGTGATTCATTGTGCAGCATGGACAGCCGTGGATGCAGCCGAAGATGAGGACAAGCAGGCAACCGTAAAAAAGGTAAATGTTGACGGCACAAGAAACATTGCAGAAGTGTGCAAGGCGCTGGACTGCAAGATGTTGTACCTTTCAACGGATTATGTATTTGACGGACAGGGCACGACGCCTTGGGAGCCGGATTGCAAGGATTACAAGCCATTGAATGTCTACGGACAGTCAAAGCTGGACGGAGAATTGGCAGTTTCTTCTATATTAGAGAAATATTTTATCGTCCGTATCGCGTGGGTATTTGGCTTAAATGGCAAGAATTTCATTAAAACGATGATTAACGTCGGCAAGACGCACGACGAGGTACGCGTGGTCTGCGATCAGATCGGCACGCCGACGTACACTTATGATTTGGCGCGCCTGCTCGTAGATATGTGCGAGACCGAGAAATATGGTTATTACCATGCCACAAATGCAGAGCTTCCAGAGGGTGCTGACGCAAATGGAGCCAAGACAGGCTATATCTCATGGTATGATTTCTGTGTGGAAATCTATCGCCAGTATGGACTTTCTACGAAGGTAACACCAGTTACTACAGCAGAGTACGGTCTCAGTAAGGCGGCAAGGCCATACAACAGCCGTCTGGACAAGAAGAAACTTGTAGAAAATGGCTTCGAGCCACTTCCAGTCTGGACAGATGCGGTAAGCAGATATTTGAAGGAAGCAGATATTTAATAGAAAAATGAAATCCTCCCAGTGTTGCAGAGCAATGTTGGGAGGATTTTTATAGTTATGGCGTATTTTTATGATAACAAATTTATATTATAGTATTCACATGGAAAACTTGCAGTTTCGCTAGCTATATGCTACAATTTCAATAATTATGTAATATGATGTTGGGGTCAAAAGCCCCTCTATAGTACCTTGAAAAGTTCATATATTTTGTAGTAAATACAAGACTAAATGGTTTACTTGCTGTATAATAGAGGTATCAAAGCCACAGAATGGTTTGGA
>CAVKUW010000024.1:6742-9745 GCA_963659815.1 Butyricicoccaceae bacterium | reverse complement strand
GCCAATGTACATGCGCTCTACCCTCGAACGGGCTGTCAGAGCTCTCTGTAAACTGTCCATGGCAATATGGCTCCAGCTTTCTGATCTCTGCCTTGTCATTCATGGATGCAGGTGAGCTTTCTGTGAAATACTCAAATGCACGGTTTCCATGTCCCATCAGGGATTCTGCCAGAATAATCCAACCCTGTGGCTGTGAGAAGATACCACCATTTTCCTTTGTGGATGGGTTGAACAGAAGCATCAATGCTCCCTCAAATGCATGATCCACATACGATGGTGCCATCAGACGTACGCCATATGGTGTATTCAATTCTCTATGTACAGACTCCAATGCTTTCTCTGCCTGATCCTTTGAAGCAAGACCGCTGATAACTGCCCACGACTGTGGATTCAGCCACATATTTGCCTCTGGATCATGCTTGGAACCGATGATCATGCCGTCTTCCTTGTATCCACGGATGTAACGATCATCCTCCCAGCACTTTGTCTGGATGATATCGCCAAGTTCCTTCTGGATCTTATCCAGATATGCGATATATTCTGTATCATTCTTCTGCTCTGCGAAGATACGAAGTACGCTCATCGCATAGTAAAGCTGCATTGCAACAAATGTTGACTCGCCCTGCTTGCCAAGACGTAAGCAGTCATTCCAGTCTGCATGCAGACCGGCCGGCATACGGTTATTTCCAAGATGATTCATAGAGAAATCAATCGCACGCTTCAAATGCTCATATACTGTACCCTCTCCGCCATTTGCGAACAGAATTACTTCATCGATAAAGTCTGTATTTCCAGACTCTGCAATATACTTATACACTGTTGGGAACAGCCACAATGCATCATCTGCACGATAAGCCGGATGTCCGGTTGCACGTACATAAGACTCATCATCTGGTGTATCCTCATGACCTGCATTGTGATCAAACTTTACAAGTGGAAGTCCACCACCATTGTCTACCTGTGCAGACAACATGAAACGGATCTTATCAAGCGCCATCTCTGGTGCCAAATGGATCACGCCCTGAATATCCTGTACCGTATCACGGTATCCGTATCCATTTCGAAGTCCACAGTAGGAGAACGATGCGGCTCTTGACCAGATAAATGTCATGAAGCACTGATATGCATTCCATGTATTGATCATCGCATTGAATGACTCACTTGGTGTCTTTACCTGGAAATGATTCAGCTTTCCATGCCAGTATTTCTTCAACTCTGCCAGTTCTGCTTCACTCTGTGCATGCACATCTGCATAGCTGTTCATCACTGCCTCTGTCTCAGCATCATCCTTCATTCCGAGTACGAATGCGATTTCCTTGCTCTCGCCCGGCGCCAGTGTGATCTTTGTCTCTAAAGCACCGCAGGCATTGCTGTTATAATTCAGGCAATTTCCGCAATCGCCGTTTTCTACGCCGGCTGGATTGCCATAGCCATGATATCTGCCAAGGAACGCTTCCTTATCTCCGGCATAGCTTGCAACCTCTGCGCCAGCCAGACCAAAGAATCTTGTAAATGCAACACTTCCGTTGATGGCTGCACCCTTATTCACGTTCTCATTGATCACCTGCTTAATGCGGTTTCCCATGAAATATGTTCTTGTGATAAAGAGTGTATACTGCAGATTGACCTGATCCTGCTCATAGTTGTTATCATTTGTAAATTCACAATAACCAAAGACTGAGAGGTTACGAGGCTTGTCAGAATCGTTCGTAACCTTCAGCTTCCATACCTCATGCGTCTTATCAAGTGGTACATAGTAAAGTACAGAGCTCTTGATGCCTGCATATTCTGCATTCATATAAGTATATCCTGTACCATGGTGACACTCACTCTTATAGCTGTCTAAATCTTTTCCAACTGGCTGCCACGAAGCTGACCAGTAATCTTTGCTGTCATTGTCACGCAAATAAATGTATCTGCCAGGCTGGTCAAAGCTGTTGAAGATATAACGAAGAATTCTTCCGTTTGCACCAGACTTTACAAAGCTGTATCCACCGGCATTGTTGGAAATGATTGCGCCGTATTCCGGAGAACCAAGGTAGTTCGCCCAAGGTGCCGGAGTATCCGGTCTGTCAATCACATATTCCTTATTTGCCTCATCAAAATATCCGTATCTCATGAGGTACCCTCCTAATTTATAGTTTTACTGCTCAGCGTCCTTCAGGCTCAGGCTGATCTTACCCATACGATCAACCTCAAGAACCTTAACCTTGACTACATCACCGATATTTACAACATCCTCTACCTTCTCTACGCGGTGATCTGCCAGCTTAGAGATGTGGATGAGTCCATCCTTGTTTGGTGACAACTCTACGAATGCACCGAAGTTCATGATACGAACAACCTTACCTTCGTAAGTCTTACCAACTTCGATTGGATCTACGATAGAACGGATGATCTTCAATGCCTTGTCCATACCTGCCTGCTCAACGCCACAGATAAATACATTTCCATCATCATCGATATCGATCTTAACACCTGTCTCCTCGATGATTGCGTTAATTGTCTTTCCTCTCTGTCCGATGATCTCACCGATCTTCTCTGGATCAACCTTTGTCTGGATGATCTTCGGAGCAAGCTCGCCAACGTGATCTCTTGGAGCTGCGATGGCTGGCTTCATACATGTATCCATGATGAAGAGTCTTGCCTCACGACATCTTGCGATTGCGCCCTCTACGATTGGACGTGTCAGACCATGAATCTTGATATCCATCTGGATCGCTGTGATACCTTCGGTTGTACCTGTTACCTTGAAGTCCATGTCGCCGAAGAAATCTTCGAGTCCCTGAATATCTGTCAACAGTACATAATCATCATCTGTCTCACCAGTTACAAGACCACAGGAAATACCTGCTACCATCTTCTTGATTGGAACACCGGCAGCCATCAGTGACATACAAGATGCACATGTGGAAGCCATAGATGTTGAACCGTTTGACTCAAATGTCTCAGATACGGAACGGATTGCATACGGGAACTCGTCCTCACTTGGAAGTACAGGAA
>CAVKUW010000024.1:0-6732 GCA_963659815.1 Butyricicoccaceae bacterium | reverse complement strand
CAGCAAGTGCGCCATGTCCGATCTCACGACGTCCTGGTCCTCTGGATGGCTTTGTCTCACCAACAGAGTATGATGGGAAGTTGTAGTGGTGCATATATCTCTTAGATGTAACATTTGTATCAAGTCCGTCTAACTTCTGTGCCTCAGAAAGTGGAGCCAATGTTACAACGTTACAGATCTGTGTCTGTCCTCTTGTGAACATAGCAGAACCATGTACTCTAGGAATGATATCAACCTCAGCAGCCAGTGGACGGATCTGTGTGATCTGTCTGCCATCTGGACGCTTGTGATCCTTCAGAATCATCTTACGAACTGTCTTCTTCTGGTACTGGTAAACAGCCTCATCAAGGACTGCCAGCCAGTCTTCCTTATCTGCAAATGCCTCTTCAAGCTTTTCCTTGATCTGACGGATGTTCTCCTCACGCACCTGCTTCTCATCTGTGAAAACTGCCTCTTCCATTGCTGCAGGTGGAACAAGCTCCTTGATTGCCTCAAACAATTCTTCAGGAACTGCGCAGCTTGTATAAGAATGCTTTGGCTTACCGCACTCAGCTACGATCTTATCGATAAATGCGATTACCTTCTGGTTTAACTCATGTGCTGCATAAATAGCCTCGATCATCTTCGCCTCAGGTACTTCATTTGCACCAGCCTCGATCATAATAACCTTATCTCTTGTAGATGCAACCGTAAGCTTCAGATCTGACTCCAGATTCTGTGTTGAATTTGGATTGAAAATCAGCTCGCCATTGATCATACCAACCTGTGTTGTTGCACATGGACCATCAAATGGGATATCAGAAATTGCTGTTGCAATGGCTGAACCAAGCATAGCAGTCAGCTCTGGAGAACACTCTGGATCTACAGACATAACCATGTTGTTCAATGTAACATCATTTCTATAATCCTTTGGGAACAATGGTCTCATTGGACGGTCAATAACACGGGATGTAAGGATTGCGTTCTCGCTTGCTTTACCCTCACGCTTGTTGAATCCTCCAGGGATCTTTCCAACAGAGTACATCTTCTCCTCATACTCAACTGAAAGTGGAAAGAAATCGATACCATCTCTTGGTTTCTCAGATGCAGTTGCTGTAGAAAGAACAACTGTATCTCCGTAGTGCATCAAAGCTGCACCGTTTGCCTGCTTTGCAACTCTGCCTACATCGACACGCAAGGTTCTTCCGGCAAGTTCCATCTCAAACTTCTTGTACATAATAAATTCTCCTTGAAATATTTTTTCCTGCAATCAGACTCCGAAACGACTGAAAATGCCACTTTCTTTTTTGTCTGAAAATGATTTTTTCAGTTGTCTCGGTTTTGTCTTCATGCAATCTTTTAGATTATACCATCTATTTCCTTTTGCTTCAAGATGGGAATGGTGGAAATGTGGGATTTTTTGTTTGTGATTTTTGCTTGGAGGCTGTTTCGTTTGGTACAGTCTGCTTGCTGTGGGTTTTCTAGCTTGCTTTTTCTCTTCCTACGCCCACGCCGTGGGTTTCCCCCGCCTACTTTTCTACTCCCACGCCCAGTTTCCACTCCGCGACATATCGATTAGCTTCCGAGGTGGGCTTTTCTGCTTGCTTTTCACTCCCTACGCCCACGCCGTGGGTTTCCCCCGCCTACTTTTCTACTCCCACGCCCAGTTTCCACTCCGCGACATATCGATTAGCTTCCGAGGTGGGCTTTTCTGCTTGCTTTTCACTCCCTACGCCCACGCCGTGGGTTTCCCCCGCCTACTTTTCTACTCCCACGCCCAGTTTCCACTCCGCGACATATCGATTAGCTTCCGAGGTGGGCTTTTCTGCTTGCTTTTCACTCCCTACGCCCACGCCGTGGGTTTCCCCCGCCTACTTTTCTACTCCCACGCCCAGTTTCCACTCCGCGACATATCGATTAGCTTCCGAGGTGGGCTTTTCTGCTTGCTTTTCACTCCCTACGCCCACGCCGTGGGTTTCCCCCGCCTACTTTTCTACTCCCACGCCCAGTTTCCGCCCCGGGACTGTACGATTAACTTCCGGGGTGGGTTTTCCCGCTTGCTTTTCTCTTCCTACGCCCACGCCGTGGGTTTTCCCGTCTACTTTCCTACTCCCACGCCCAGTTTTTATTCCGGGACTGCACGATTAGCTTTCAGAGTGGGTTTTTCTGCTCGCTTTTCTCTTCCTACGCCCATGTCATGGGTTTTCCCGCTTGTTTTCCTACTTCCGCGCCCAAATCATTATCTTCATCAAAAGGAATTATGAATTTTCTGTGATAAAATCATGTATTCCATTTACGCAATAACTTATATATGCTACATTAAGCACAACTCATTTATCGAGTTTTTAACGCATAGTTTTTCATACAGAAAATCTGTTTTACAACTCAGAACAACTCAGATTTTACTTACCCAAGTAGTTTACATTTTAGCATGTTGCCTAACGGCTCCATGTGTTTTCGCATTATGGTGATTTTTGTATCATTACAGTAACCGCAATGTCAATTATTGAAAGAGGTGTTTATCATTTTTATACAGAATATTATTGAACAACAAAAACAACTAAATAAAAATATCAAAAACTATAAGAAACTAATCAGCAGATTTCCGGCTGGTAGACTGCAATGTTTCAAGAACGGCAAGCATATCAAATCCTACAAAGTAAATGGCAATCTCAAAAAATATATCCCAACCAAAGAATCTACCACCATCGAGAAATTAGCTTTGAAGAAATATTACGAAAGTTGTCTGGATGACTGCCTCAAAGAAAAGGAGCTTCTTGATCGATTCATTCAAGATGTTCAGGCATTGCCGAATACATCTCAGAAGCTTCTGGCGACGGATTCAAATTACCACGCATTTTTAGCCAAGGCACTGATTCCTGATACATGGGCAAGTGTCTCATATGAGCAAAATCCTTATAAGCGCGAAGACCTCATTCACAACACATTTTCCGGGATGAAGGTACGTTCTAAGTCCGAGGAAATCATAGCAAATATTTTATTCACAAACCATATTCCGTTTCGATATGAAGCGCCACTCACACTAAACGGATCAACCATGTATCCTGATTTTACAATCAGAAATCCAAAGAACAATTCCTATACTTATTGGGAGCATTTGGGGTTGATGGATAAAAAGGAATACAAAGATTATGCTATGGAGAAAATCAGTACATATTGTGACCACAATATTATTCCGGATGTGAATCTCATTCTAACCTATGAAACGCAAAAGCATCCGCTAGATTCCAGCTGGGTGCAGCAACTTGTGATGCGGAATTTCATGTAGAGTTTAGCTTGATTTTTCTCTATAAATAAATTCACCCCGGAAACTTTTCATAAGTTTCCGGGGATTTCCTACTTGACTTCATTTTTGGGTTTTCTTGCCCGCTTTCTTGCTTCCGACACCCACATCGTGTTTTTTTCAGCTTACTTTCCTACTCTCAAACCCAGTTTTTGCTACGAGGCTGTGTGATAAGCTTTCAGAGCGGGTTTTTCGCTTACTTTTCTCTTCCTACGCCCATGCTGTGGGTTTTCCGTCTATTTCTCTACTCCTGCGCCCAGTTTCCTCTCTAGGACTATGCAATAAGCTTCCGGGATGGTTTTTATTGCTCGATTTTCACTCACGTCACCCACGCCGTGGGGTTCCCGCTTACAATCATTCTCATTTTTTATCGCACGAAAAAACCACTTCATTTTCTCGAAGTGGTTTTACGTTTGAAAATATATTATGCTCCATTAATCAGTTACTGTGTTTTTTACTTAACAGTAATTGTTACACAATCTGTAAGACCTTCATATGCCGTCTTATTACTCTTGTCCCAAGATGAAGAATTAGTGGATTCTGTATATACATAATAAATTGCATCATCTTCTGTTCCTTCTGAATACTTTACTCCATAAACCGTATAAGCTTTATGCTTATCTGCACTTGCAGCATCTGCTGCATATGCCTTACCTGTTTTAATTTCAACGATAGTTGACTTTGGTACATCTGCTGTACTGAGAATATCGTTTGTGTCTACATCCTTTGGTTCAGCGCCCTTAGCATAAGCACTTGACAAATCAGCCTGTGCTGCTGTCAGTACACTCTTAGCGTTCAATACAACCTGCTGTCCCTTTGCTTTGTCAATATAACCAAGCAATGCCGGTACGAGGATTGCTGCCAAAATTGCGAGAATTACGATAACAACAATCAACTCTACTAAAGTAAAACCTTTGTTTTCTTTCATTTTTTTCATAATCATTTCCTCCTTAATTCTTTTGTCTTTTTGTTATGAAAAATATTGAATATATTATAGCAAATAATGCTATTGCTATCAACTTTTTCATCCCTTTTTTGAGGGATTTTTTCATGGTAATTTTAGCCATTCATATCAAGTCTGTCCACACTACATTTTCTGTCTTACATTATTTACTTCGGAATGTGCAGTCGGATACTTAACTTATTTTATTACTATTGGTCAATTTATATCATTTCCAATCATTTTCCATAAATTAAGTTTCTCAACAACCCTTATTACAAATACTGATCAAGTTCTGCGACATCGTTCGAATATTTGTACGCCATTTGACGGTTAATCATACCACTCTGAATCAGGCGGGCCAAATCACCATTTAATGTATGCATACCAACGGATGAACCAGACTGCATCAGAGAACTGAGCTGGTGACATTTATTCTCACGGATCTGGTTGCAAACCGCATCCGTACCAACTAAGATTTCTGTCGCTACAACTCGTCCGTTTCCACGTGCATTTGGAATCAGACATTGCGTGATAACACCATTTAAGACACTCGCAAGCTGTGTCCGTACCTGATTCTGCATGCCTGCCGGACAGGCGTCAATGATTCGATCAATCGTCTGTGCCGCACCAGTCGTATGCAGGGTGGACATAACCAGATGTCCGGTCTCTGCCGCGGTCAGTGCTGCAGAAATTGTCTCGTAATCACGCATCTCTCCTACCAGGATGATATCCGGGTCTTCACGGAGTGCACTTCGAAGTGCAGATGCGAAGTTTGTGACATCTCTTCCAACCTCTCTCTGGTGGATCAGTGCCATCTTTCTGTCGTATACATACTCGACCGGATCTTCAATCGTAATGATATGTTCCGGGCGATTCTCATTGATATAATCAATCATAGAAGCAAGTGTCGTTGATTTACCGGAACCGGTTGGTCCTGTCACAAGAATCATACCACGCGGCTTATCTGCCAGTTCCCGGAGCACGCTTGGAAGTCCCAGCATCTCCATCGACGGAATCGAAGAATTCAAGAGACGGATTGTCGCCGCCATCTTGCCATCCTGCTTGAACACATTCACACGCTGACGGTTGCCATCCGGGGTACGAATCGCAAAATCCGCATCTATGCCTCGTTCGAGATTCTCCCGCTGTTCATCTGTCAGAAGCTCTGCGAGCATCGCAATGATTTCTCCATCGCTCGGATTTGTAGGTGCATTCTGTAAGCGACCATTGATTCGATACATAAGTGGCATACCTACCGTGATATGAATATCCGAGCATCCCATCGAACGCGCTTCCATTATCATCTGATCTATCATCATATATATCGACCTCCTCTCATATTTTTTAATCTTTTTTTATGATTTTTTTGTCAATATTTTTACTTGTTTTTTCTTCTACTTGCTGTCAGCTTCCGGCACGGGCTTTCTCGCTTGCTCTTCTCTTCCTACTCATAATAAGATACTCGCAGCAGTTCATCTACCGTCGTTGTACCATTTTCTACGAGTTCGAGCGCACTCTTTTTCAAGGTGCTCATCCCCTGTTCCTGTACTGCGTACTCTTTGATTTCCTCGACCGAAGCGCCCTTCGTGATCATCTCACGTACCTTCTTATCGATCATCAGGATTTCATGAATGGAAATACGTCCCTTGTAGCCCGTGTTGTTACACTGTCTGCATCCCTTGGCATGCTTGATCTGAGGAAAATGTACGCCTGCGATTGCTTCCTCCTGCTCGGTCATCGGTCCCCATTCGCCACAGAACGGGCAGACCTTACGCACAAGTCGCTGTGCCACGATACCAACCAGAGAGCTGGCGATCATATACGGTTCCACTCCCATGTCTGCCAGTCGGACAACGGAAGAAGCCGCATCGTTCGTATGCAGCGTCGAAAGTACCAAATGTCCGGTGATTGCGGCACGGACAGAAATGGATGCCGTCTCCGCATCTCGCGTCTCACCAACCATGATGATATCCGGGTCCTGACGAAGCAAAGCACGAAGTCCGACCTCGAAGGTCAGTCCCGCGGTATTATTTACCTGCATCTGATTGAGCTTTGGCACGTTTTTCTCGACCGGATCTTCGATGGTCGAGATATTTACGCTACGTTTTGCAAGCTCTTCCAGAATCATGTACAGTGTCGTTGATTTACCGGAACCCGTTGGTCCAGTCAGATAAATGATTCCGTTTGGTGACTGCAGCATCCGCATCACCAGTTTATAGTTCCAGTCAGTCATACCGAACGTTCCCATATGATCGATCGAACCTGCCGATGCAAGAAGTCGCAAAACCGCTTTCTCGCCAAATACGGTCGGAATCACAGATACACGGACATTCAGGTTCACACCTTCAATGTTGATCCGGAAATGTCCATCCTGCGGGATTCTTCGCTCTGCGATATCGAGATCACCAAGGATCTTGATACGCGCCAGCAAGGAATTGTGAATGTTCTTCTGTAGCGTCATGAAGTCGCAGATAACACCATCCATACGCATTCGCACGCTTGTATG
>CAVKUW010000023.1:16039-26894 GCA_963659815.1 Butyricicoccaceae bacterium | reverse complement strand
GCTTATAATATGTATAATTCTTGTTGTATTTACATTGATTTGTTTGATTTCAAAAGCGATATTTGGAGATGTTCCTTTTTTGAGAATATTTTATAATCATTTTAAAACGATAGGAACCGAGTCGTTGGTTTCGTAAAGGAAAGATATATGAACATTGTAATTTTATTATGCCTTGTAATTCTATTAATTATAATGATAATAATGATATTTAGCAGGTCACAGGCACTGCAGAGGATGGGCGTTATCGGCGTTGTGCTTATAGCGGCAATAGGAGGAGTATCCTTCTACGGATATCAGCAGGCTTCCGGATTTGCGGAGAAACAGTATAAGAAGTTGTATACGGTTTCGCTCGGAGGTGTTTATTCTTACATGCAGCAATTGGAAAGTAATGAAGAAATTTATTCCTATAACAGTGCAGATGTCATGGAGGAAGTGTCAACGGTTGTTTCTGATGCGCTTCCCGTAGTGCAGAATGAACAGATACCGGATGGATATATGGATTTGACACTCGTACATAAGGATGAAACGGGTGCTTACTATGAGTGTTACCACGATGGACAAGATACGAGCTTCTGGAATGACATACAGACGGATGCAACAGGACTGATTGAGGCTTCCGTTAATGGAAGATCAGTCGAATGCGGCAGGACAGAGGATGAGGACTTCCTTTTTGCGGTTACGGATAAGACAAGGATCGCCCCTTCGTATGCTGTAGTTATAAGGATTTCAGGAGAACCGCTGGATACAGAAATTTCGAAGCTTCAAGGCAGATATTTTCGGTTGAGTCTGAGCTTTATGGCAGCGGGGATGCTACTGACATTGATAGTGGTGGTGCTGCAGGAACATGAAATCCGCAGAATGGTTCGGCTTGTCAGCAGAGTTGCTGAAGGAAAAAAAGAATGGGGAAGTCTTAAGACAGAACAACTTACATTGGGACGCAAAAGCACAGAGATGCGTACGCTGCAGAACAGCCTGTGGCAGATTGCTTCCAATATAGAATGGATGAACTATTCCAAATACAGAATCCTTCAGGCGTATTATCGTTTTGCACCGAAGCAGATTGAAAGAATTCTGCATAAAGAAACCATTCTGGATGTTGAACCATTGGATCGTGTAACAACAGAAGCATCTCTTGCATTTGTTTCTTTTGCTGAAAAGGAAGGTATGACTGAGAGAGAATACTTGCGGCAGATGGTAAAGAATTATGCACATCTGGGAGATGTGCGAAAGGAATATGATGGTATTATTATCTCAGGAAACAGTGATTTAAGTGCAGTAAAGCTGATGTTTAACGAGGAGATAGGAAAAGCAATTGGCTTTGGCATCAAGCTGGCAACAAAGGAGTTGACGGATGAATCGGCCGGAGATGCATTTATCTTACTTCATCGGACACAGTTTGTATATGGAGTGGCAGGGGACGAGGAGCAGGCATTTACCTATGTACATTCCAATGACATGAAGATACTTGACCGCTATGTGGATGCCATAAGAAATATCGGGGTACGTATGGCTGTTACGGATCATGTTTACGATGTGATTGGGGACGATATTGCTACAAGGTACATCGGATATATCGAGAATCCGGAATATTCATTTAAAATATATGAAATTCTGGATGCATATCCGGCAGATGAACGCAGAAAGCGGCTTGAGTTAAGATCCAGATTTCAGAAAGCGTTGGGCTTGTTTTATAAAAGTGATTTTTATCTTGCAAGGAATATGTTTTCGGAAATTTTACGGAGTTGTCCAACGGATGAAGTGGCAAAATGGTATCTGTTTTTATGTGAGAATAGTCTGAATGACGAGGATTTGGATAATCGTTCTTATGCATTGTTCCCACAGAAATAAGGAGTGACAACATATGAAGCAGATTTGGAACGCTCTGGTACAGACGATAAAGCTTAGGCTGAACCGGATTATAGTTACATTTAAGAGATTTTCATCTCCTGCATATTTATTGCAGTATATTGTAGTCCGAATCCGAAATTTCTTCGGTCGTCTGATGGATATCAGACCCAAAAACAAAAAAGATTATTACACTATAGGCGGATGGATGGTCAGCCGGCGGCTTGTGAACTTTCTTTTGATTCTGGCCGGGGTTGGCTGCCTGTTCTATCTTACGGTTACGCATCCGTTTAAGAGGAGTAGTGGCGAAACGGGGAATCTCCCGGTATATAAATATTCATCAATCTCTCTTCGGTATGCCAGCGGCAAAGTGAGGATAAAGGCGAAGGAAGGATATATTGCTTATGAGGGTGAGGTCAGTGGTGGATATGTAAATGGCGAAGGAAAATTATATGATGAAGAAGGGACACTCGTTTACGAAGGCGCTTTTCAGAAGAATAAATATAATGGCGAAGGAAAATTATATTATCCGTTTGGACAGCTAGAGTATACGGGCACTTTTGCGGATAATTTGTTTGAGGGAACCGGTACACAGTACCGGGAAAGTGGTGCAAAGCTTTATGAGGGCACCTTTGAGAATGGAATGAGGGAGGGAACCGGAGTGTTTTATAACGCTTCTGATTCTCCTGTATTTACCGGAAGCTTTCATCGTGATGAAATTGTCTATACACAATTTCTGAACAAAAGCGCAGAGGAAATCGGAAGCCTGTATACAGGCGGACAGCTGATATACCAGAATGCAGAGGCAACGCAGAATGCAGTGGTTTTGTCAGACATAGATGTAATATATTATTCGGGAGATACGTCTACCAGTGTGGATGGTACGATGCGGTCGGATATTTTGTGTGTCGGGAAGTCAAGCTTTGTTTACGGAAACAAGACGATTGATACGATAGAAGGTCTCACTGAGGTGTTAGGTGAGCCGGAGTATGAAGGTAATAGTTATATGACGTTTTTGGAAGCGGTTGGAATCAGCTGGATGCAGAACCGCGGCAAGGCAATGAATATTGATACAGGTATGAGCATGGATATGGTGTTTGATGAGGTCAGTGTTGTAAATGAATATAATAAAAACGCACTGTTATATCTTCATACATACAAGATAGGAGAAAGTACATATACATTTGTATCGGAAAACAGAACGGGAGCATTCTTTATGTATGAGATTGAGTAATAACTAGGGAGGAATGGCAGATTGAAAAAACGTTTAATTTCAATAATTTTAATTTTAATATTGCTCATTCCGGCTGGCTGGCCTTGGGAGGATACCACAAGGGCAGCTTCACCTAAGGCGCTGGATATCAAGACTGTAAGATCGTTGGCATTAACTACCAGCGATGATTATACAAGGCTTCAGAATAAGATTACGCTGGCGAAAATTCAATATGACCAGTCGGTAAAAAAACTGAAGCTGAAGCAGAAGAATCAGGCGTCGTTTCGATATTCTCCGTTACTGAGCTTCAAGTTTCCAGAAGAACCCAATTTATCGGAGGCATACGAATATGCATATAAGCCGTTAGAGATGCAGTCGCAGTTGGATTTATTGTATCATCAGCTGGATGATATCGTATATGAGATTTATGAGACGGTGGAGCTTCAGTTTGTCGAGGCATATTGCTTACAGGAAAAGATTTCCTATAATGAGGAGCTTTTGACAGATGCTCAGACAACACTCAGGAAAAATCAGGCGAGACTTCTGACTGGTGAAGCAACACAGGCTGATGTAGATTCTATTAAGACGAAAATTAGCACACTCGAGAATACGCTTGCATCTGATGAGAGAAGTCTTGAGGCGGCAAAGGAGAAGCTTGGGAATGCTACAGGACTGGATCTTAGCAGTGGATATACCTTTGCATCGCCACTTGTGGAAGCAGATATGGAAAGGGATGATCTGGAGGAGCTGATAGATGCTACGCTGGACAAGAGTGACACCTATTATCAGGCAGCAAAGGAAGCTTCCAACGCACTGCTGTCTTTAAATACAAACTACAGTCTGATGTTAGAGCATTACGGCTCCAAGGATATGTCAATTATAGACAGCTACATTACTCAGGCGAAGAATGGACAAAAGCTCGACACAGCTGCGTTTAAGCTCAGCTATAATAAATTTCTTGATACAGTCGATGCTCCGTGGCAAGGAAATTATAGGATACTTTTTATCACATTTCCTAAGGAATGGCTGAAGGGCGAGCTTGATGGTGTTCGTTATGTTGAGGATGAGCCGTATGCCCTGTATGAGGCGGCAATTGAGTACCAGAATGCATTGGCAGAAGAAACAGCAACAGAGAAAGATATTACACAATCTGTTAAGGACAGCTATGAAAATTATGTATCAGCCCGTAATGCCTGTGAGACAGCAGAAGACAATATTTATCAAAAAGAACAGGAATTGAAGAAAAGCACTTACCTTAATTCGGTGGGTAAAATGACATATGAAGAATTTTCCGAAATTCAGGATGAGTATGATGAGCTACAGCTTGATTATTTACAGGCACAGGCAGATTATGCCTCTATTTTATACAGCTATAACAGGCTGACCTGTGGCAAGGTATCTGAGTATATGGATGGTGCATATATGACTATGGATGCGTCATATAGCGGAGTCAGCTATGTGGTTGAAGATGAGGGAGACGGAATCTACTATTATATCCGGTCACTTGTTTCGGACAATCTGTTTGAGGTAGGATTGAGTGTGTCAGAGGATTATGACACGGATATTGATGCTTATGAACTTTGGATTGATGGAGTGCAGGTCGGTGACAGGACGGATATAGAGAAGACAATCCGTCACCTGGCTCTGGATACAAAGGATGCGGAAAAAGTAGTGATAAGGCTGTACGAGGGTGATACCTTTGTGGATGATTGTGAGATTGATCCGACAGTTTATACAGGAAGGCTTGCGATAACAAGCTATCATGTAGAGCAGACCACAGATGATTTGGCGGTGGCGTATTATTCCGTTTCTACGATGAATTCCGGGCTTGTAAAGCTTACGATTACCCCGATGCAGGGAGAGGAAATTGCTTATTATGTCGTTAGAAATGATCAGGGAACATCATTGATCAACGATGATAAAATTTCTGTTGATGATGATTTTAAATATCTTCCGGCTGCAAGCAACAGCCTGCAGGAGCTGGTAATCAGCTTCTACGATAACAATGGCGAGCTTCTTTATGAAGGAACCTTTAATACAGATGATCAGATGATATATAAAATTGAATAAGTAAGGAGGGATGACATCATGAAGAAGAAAATTTGGGCGACGATATTGGCGGTAGTTATAGGTGCATCTCTGGTGTTCGGACATCTGTATATACTGGAAGCTATAACAAGTGACAGTGATACAAGCGTAAAGTCTGTTCATGTCTCGGACAGTGAGATAGAAAATTCAACATTGGTAATTGGTACATATCTTATTCATATCAATGGTCTGTCGGATGATATATATGCTCTGGCACAGGATTCAGCAGCACAGTTTGCGCAAAACGATATGTATTATAAGTCGGAGCTTGCATCCGGCAAATGGTACAAGATTACAGATGCAACATCCATTGCAGATATTACCTCTGAAGGTACTCAGGTTGCTGCTTCAGTTATAGAGACATTGGAGTTTACACATAAGGTAGATGCAGAGGGGAATATTACGGATTTGAGAACCGGAGCGGCAGTTGCCAGCTATAATGTGTCAGATCCTTACAATATGGAGGAATTGGCGGAGCTGGAGCCGGTTAAGCTTCGATATGATTTATTGCAGGAAAAGGAAACCAGATCAGACAGCGATAATAAGAACATTGAAATGATCGGTGTACTTTACGGACTGAGCCTGAAGGATACAATCACAGACGAGAATGATGCGAGACTGAGTGTACTTGAAATCTACAAAAACGGATTGCCGGGACGTGGTAAACCTGAAACCTGGACTGCGGCAGTGGATACGGTTATAGCCTCTGTGGATGCACGGAGGCGGGTTGAAGCATTGACAATTCTTGATGATTACTTGAATCAGCTGCTGAAGAAGGTTATGGGTCAGGAAGAAGAAGTTATGACTCAGGAAGAGTATAATACAAGGCTTGCGGCAGCGGAAAGTGATGAAGCAAAACAGCTCATCGAACAGGAGTATCAGGCAAGCCAGAGCAGAGGCGGTATATTTAACAGTGTTGGTCTGAATAGTGATTACCAGCAGGATGAAGAACTGGTAAATGCGATTTCACAGGCTAAGGCTGACGTGCAGGAGAGCATTATATCCTATAATGCTAAGATTATAGTGGAAGGCTCAACAACAACGACAAAACAGATTTACAAGTATACAAATGATCTGATCAGCTGTGCAAGTGCTTCCGATGTTTCAGGTGCCGATGTCGCAACAGAGAAGCTGGTAAATCTTCAAAATATAGCACAGGGTGTTATCGGAGATGCAGATGGAGAACTCAGTACATTGACGGATGTGTTATTAAAGGAAGCTCTGGATGCATGGAAGAAGAAATTGTCTGCTGGAGTGTCTGCTGAATATAAACAGGCGATTACAGACGGAGCCTCCGAGGCTGTGAAAATAAGCTATCTGACGCAGCAAAAGAATGATACGAATGCGGCAAGAACAGAGTATCAGAGTATGCTTGAGGAAGCATGGAAACGTATGTCGAATGCAAAGGCACAGCAGGATGTACAGAATCGTATCAATGGGATTGATGATCTTGAAAAACTGGTTCCGTCGGATGATGCGAAGACATACCAGCTGGAGACGGTAGCAGAGCATCTGAGCTGGCTTCGGACAGAGCTTGGAGAGCTTGTAAAACAATCGTCAGATTCCTCAGAGCTTGACACGTTAAAACAGCAAAAGGATGAGCTGGAAACACAGAGAAGAGATGCTCTTGATAAAAATGATCTAAGCACCGCAAAGAAGCTTGAAGCTGAAATAGAGGCAAAGCAGACGGAGATAGATGAGCTGACAAAGGATCTTACAGATGTTTTGAATTCTGAGGACAGCACAGAGGCAGATAAAGCGAGAGCACTTGCGGGGCTGACAGCCGGAAGTACAGCAAAAAAACTGACCAGTCTCGCGTCGGATATCACTTCCGGAATCAGAGACAGCTCGGATAGCTATGGCTCGTCTTCGATATTGAATCAGATGGCAGCTTTTTCATCGCTGAGTAGCTATGATCCGGATGCAGCGGCTGCTGCACTTGCAGAGATTAAGGATGCACTTGACAATGCATCAAATATTGACTCGGACGTGAAGGCTCAGCTTGACTCAGAGGTATCAGAGCTTGAAGAACAGATTGCAGCTGCAGCAGCATCCGGTGCTTCCAAGCTTTCCGCCGATGCTTTGAAGAGTCTTCTTGCAGATTATTTTGGCGAATATACAGGAAACGGAGCATCATCTGCTACGGAACAGCAGAAGGCAGGCGCTTTAATTGCATTATCTATGTATGCGGAAGCAACCGATAATGCAGACGCGCGTGCAATGGCATCGGCACTGGCCGGAAAAATGGCATCTGATGGCAACAGCTATATATATGAGCAGTATGATAAAGATACCAATGAATATATCTCACTCAAGGCACTTGGTGCTGTTTTGGGATATCGTTATATATTTGATAATGCTCATTATACGGTGACCTTGAGTAAGGCACAGGAATATTATCTGTTCACCCAGGATAGTGTGGATTATGTTTCAGCCAGCAAGGTATCCCGAATTATGCAGAAAGCCGCTGGACTGATGGGAACGCTTTATATCTCGGGCGAGGATGGAGAAGCCATCTTTGACAGTACGGGATATTATATACCTAAGAGCATTTATGCATCGGTTCGTACTTCTGCAATGGAGTCATCCATTCAGGAGGTATATGAGATGCTGATGAGGGGAGGCAATTAAAGATGGCAGAGTATACGATTATATCAGATGTCAGCAATTATATTTGTAAGATGCTTCGAGAAAGAATGTGTCCGGAGCCAGTACCATCCCCTAATAATATTGAAATTTCTTCACCTACCTCACAGGACGTGGACTATATTATAGGTCTGTATCTATATGATGTGAGGGAGGAGGGGGTGAGGATTCAGACACCCAGAGTTTCAGCGGGTGGAACGACATTAACTAAGCCGCCGGTGCCATATAGCCTATACTATATGGTGTTTATCAACGGTTCTTCCCAGATGGGGTTAAAAGCACCGGATATACAAAAAATTATAGGAAGGGTTGCACAGATTGTAAGTGATAATAATTATGTTTATCCACATGATCTGCAGCCTTGGCTGGATGCAACAGAACCTCCGATTGTGCTGTCTCAGGCGAAGCTGGCACTTGAGGAGAAGGTAAGGGTGTGGCAGGCAATCAATAAGCCATATGAAATAAGCCTGTTTTATAAGGCGGCACCTGTTTATGTATCCAGCGAGATTATAGTAGATCCTCCACGTGTCACAGAGGCTACATTTGGAATTGACATGATAGGACGGGAAAGGAGGGAACAGCGTTAAGTGGAAGCTTCGATATCATATTCATTGGACATTATCATATACCTGTTGGATACAACAACCGGAAATCCGGTAACGCAGCATCAGGTAATATTTTATGAGAATGGAATACCGGTGACATATGTAAGAAAGGATGATGGGCTTTATATCGGCATGAATACCGGCAGAAACGACCGGAGACTCCGGATACAGGTAAAGGGGTATCTGGAGGAGGAGGTAGAGATCTGTTATGATAAGCTTTCGGAAAAATATCCGGAAATCTATGTCAATCTGATACCGGAACAACCGGTATATGGATATACAGATTTGTTGGAGATAAAGGGCAATCTTCCTGGAATCGAATCTGTTGCAGCGATATCCATGAATGAGTCGTATGCGAGTGCACAGGCATATCAGGGAAAAAAACAGCAGCTTAAGGTGTATATTTCCAAAAGATTGACTGAAACAGCATATGCGCTTGTTCACAGCGAGCCGGAGTCGTTTGAAGAATTTCACATTCTGCCGGCAAAAAACAGGCAGATACTTAAATTAACAGCACCTCTTGAAACGTCATGTAAACCGGAGGAAGTTATCACTCGGATTGTCAGGGGACGGACGACAGGATCCGGAGACTATCTCCTGAGAGTCAGAAGTGATGAGAAAGGAACAGATTACCTGATCCGATATGTTGTAAATGGAATAACAAATTTTAAAAGAATTGTCTTTCACGAAGACGAGCATAGGAGGCTATAGAATAAATGGGAGTGATGGTAGTGGCAGGCGCAAAGTGCACCTGTCCATTCGGAACAACACCCTGCACCTTGCAGGTAACATCGCAGTTAAGCTGCATGGCAGATGGCAGACCAATCGCTACAATACAGGATATGCAGCCGGGAACTAATTTGCCGACATTCGGAATGTGCACATCTCTTGCCAATCCGACAGTGGCAGCAGCTACAGCAGCAGCCCTTGGAGTGCTGACGCCGCAGCCGTGTTCTATGGTTCCTGCGGGAACCTGGATTGCAGCTGGAACAAAAGTGTTGGTTGGCGGAGTGCCGTGTCTGACTGGTGATGCAACTCTTGTTTGCGGCTTCGGATCCGGAACAATCAGTATAGTTGACCCCGGACAGACTAAGACAATTGTTTAATTAGAAAGGAGAGTATTATGGCTCAGTATTTATCACCGGGAGTATATGTAGAGGAATTTGATAATTCTCCCAGATCAGTTGAAGGAATTGGCACGTCCGTAGCAGGATTTGTTGGTTTAGCAGAAAGAGGACCCGTAGAGGGGGCACCGTCCCTTGTAACAAGCTACAGAGATTTTGTCCGTCAGTTTGGTAAACCGTTAAGCACATTTGAATATGGAGATTATCGTTATCTCGCTTCTGCCGTAGAGCAGTTTTTTATTAACGGAGGCTCCAGCTGCTTTGTTGTACGTGTAGCTCTTCCGGGCGCTAAGAAGGCTGTTGCAGTTAAGGGAATCCTTAGTGTAGAGGCTGCAAACGAAGGAAAATGGGGCAATCGTATCCAGCTTACGCTTACATCTGTTGCAAAACGTAAAATGCAGATAGTAGGAAAGAATGGCGAAGCTTATGTTGCAAAGACGGTTGATGGCTTCCGCGAGGGAGATCTGGTATGCTGCAATGGTGAGTATAACAGAATTAAAACTATTTTTGACAATACTATTTCTTTTGAGAAGGCATTTAAGGGAGAAATTATTGACACCGCCCTTGTTCCAAAGGTAGTTGTTTATCTTGTGGAGACGGATATTTCTGTTCGTTATGGCGAGGAGGTTGAGAACTATAGAGGAATCAGCTTCAACACAGCTAATCCGAATTATATTGCATATCGTATGGCAAACAGCAATCTTGTTAAGCTTGATGTAAAAACAGATATGCAGACAGGTAATCCGGTTGCTGCCATTCTTGGAAAGGGCAATGAGAGTGGAATGTTTACACTCGAAGGTGGTCAGGATGGAAGTGTAAATAAGATCACAGCAGGCACATTCATTGGCGAGGATAACGGTCCGGGAGCAAGAACCGGTCTGGAGGCATTTGTTGAGAATCAGAATATCAGCATGCTGCTTGTTCCGGGAGTTACAATTCCTGAGGTTGTTATTGCGATGGTTGGTCAGTGTGAAAATCTAAAGGATCGTTTTGCCGTTCTTGATATGCCGAAGGATGCACATAAGGTTTCAGAGCTTCTTGAATATAGAGAAATCATTGATTCATCTTATGCAGCGATGTATCATCCATGGCTTCAGGTATATGACCGTTCAGCAGGTAAGGTGGATTTTGTTCCGCCGTCAGGAGCAGTTGCAGGCGTTTATGCCAGAACGGATGCTATAAGAGGTATACATAAGGCTCCGGCAAATGAAACCGTGTTTGCTTCAGGCTTAAGCGTAAATTACAATAAGGAAGAACAGGATTATTTAAATCCGGCAGGTGTAAATCTGATTCGTGCAATTCCGGGACAGGGTATCCGTATCTGGGGAGCAAGA
>CAVKUW010000023.1:2591-16029 GCA_963659815.1 Butyricicoccaceae bacterium | reverse complement strand
AAGAACAGCAAGTAGCAATTCTAACTTTAAGTATGTTAATGTGAGAAGATTGTTTATCTTTGTAGAGCAGAGCATCAAGAATAATACCAATTGGGTTGTATTCGAGCCAAATGATGCATCACTTTGGGATCGTGTAAGAGCTACAATTAATGATTTTCTTGATAGCTTATGGAGAAACGGCATGCTCGCGGGAGGCTCACAGTCAGAGGCATATTTCATTGAGATCGGACCGGAGACTATGTCCAGGGATGATATTGCAAACGGACGACTGATTTGCAATATTGGTATTGCACCATCCAGACCGGCAGAGTTTGTAATATTCCGTGTAACGCAGTTTACGTCAGAGGCAGCAGCTGCAGGTGGCGAAGAAGAGGCGTAAACGGATAAATGAGAAAAATAATTAAACGCGCAAATAGAAAGGAGTAATCTTTTATGCCAAGTAATGCAACTCAAGAAGCGGCAACAACATCGCCGACAAATAAACACAATTCTATGGATAATGTATATCCATGGACTAAGATGAATTTCCTCGTAACCGTCTCAAATGTAGGTGGAGAGGGACAAACTGCGACAGCAGCATTTAGTGAAGCGTCTGGAATTGAGGCAACGATTGATGTAATCGAGTTTCGCCAGGGTGACTCCAAAAGCTTTTCTCCTGTTAAGGTACCGGGACTTGTGAAGCATGGAAATATTACACTGAAATATGGATATACAGAAAGCAACGCTTTCCGTCAGTGGGCTTCAAGCTGCGTTTCAGACAGAAGAGATGTGGTAATGCCGCGTACAAAGGTTCTTATAGAGCTTCTTGATGTATCAAACGGTATTAATAATAGTGATACAGTCACAAAAACTTCAAACCAGTATATTCTTGAAGATGCCTGGGTATGCAAGTATACTGCACCGGATATGAACGCCATGCAGAGTGAGATCGCAATTGAAACACTGGAGATCGCATTCGAGAGACTGACAATTCCGGCTGGTGCGTAAGAAATTGGTTTAGTAATGAGTAAATAAAACTATCAGATAGTCTGGCGGCGGATAATCCGCTGCCGGATTTTCTGCAATCAATCAGGAGGAACCGCAGGATGCAGACAGTTTATGATTTCACACTACCAAAAGGATATGTGGATGGAAATGGTGAAGCACACAGAAAAGGAAAGATGCGTCTGGCAACAGCCGGAGATGAGATTGGTGCCACCAGGGATCCGAGAGTATTAAGTAATCCGTCCTATCTTGCAATTGCACTGTTAAGCCGTGTAATCGTGGAGATTGAGGGCGTTGAAGTCATTTCGGGAACAACGATCGAACGTTTATTTACCGCAGATCTTGCTTTTTTACAGGATATGTATCAGAAAATCAATAATGTTGAGGCTCCTGTGATGCATGTAACCTGTCCGGATTGTGGGAAAGAGATTGATGTGCCCGTAAATTTTACTACGGAGGGTTAAGTCTCTATTCTTCCGAAGCTCTGTATCAGGAAATGGCGTTTATCTCTTACTACTTTCATTGGTCAGGCGAGGAAGTGATGCAGCTTGATCATAGGAGTCGGAGAAGGTGGTGCCGGGAGATTTCGGATATACACAAGAGAATTAATCCCTCAAAAGAAAGTCGAAAAGAAATACCTCTGACAGAGATGAAGCCTACTTCATTCTATAGATAGGAGGAGAAGGAGGATGTATGTATAGCAATATCGTTGTATCTAACACCGGCGAACTGGTTATGCCGGCATTTAATTTTATACTTCGTGTGGAAGGCATCATTGATGTGCCGTGTCGTGCCGTAAAGAATCTGCACCGGGAAAATGATTTTGAATATATACAGGAGGGTGGACTTAATGATTATGTACATATGAAGAGAAAACCGATTACTAGACCATTCACCTTTCAGGTAGAGCGTTATGCAGGAATTGATACGGTTGACCCGCTTGCGCTTGGCACGGAATTGACGCTTCCGATTATTTTGTTGGTTTATGACAGACCGGTCATGTCAAATGCAGTTGATGCACACCGCTATTATACATTTACCGGCTGCACGGTAACAGCTAAGGATTATGGAGAGTTGAATTCAGAACGAAGTGGACTGCTTGTTGAGACAACAACAATTGCATTTCGCGAGATGGCCTGTGTGGATACTCCGTGGTCGACCTCTTTCCGGGAAGATAACAGAATGTAAATAAAGGAGAAAGCTCACATGTTAACTATGGGAGAACCGATAAAATTAAAAACAGGAACAGTCATGGGAACATTGGGCGATGGATTTGCAGAGCGTATCTCCGGAAATTATCAGATGTTGGAGGAGCGTATGACCCCGACAGATATGCTGCATTTTGTGTCAGCTCCACCGGAGATGTATGTGGAAGAGGCAGGTATGGCACCGCTGGTGAATAATAACAGGGCCTTCAATATCCAAAATATAAATATGCAGTTGATTAATAATGTTTTAAACAGAATTCTCCTGACAGATCATATAGATATGACATATCAGGATCGTGTGTTTGTGGAAAATATTTTAAATAAAATTGGTGTAACAGATGTACAGGAATTTATCAGACAGGTAAACCGGATGAAACAGGAGGTACACAATACAAGGGAATTGTTGACCCTGTACCGTTCCGGAGATGAAGTGTCAAAGCTGATTCGTGAATACCGGACAGAAGAGAACAGGCAACGTGGGGAACAGGATATAAAGAAAACGGACGAAGAGCATATACAGGTATATTGGCTGCAACAGGAGATTTTTAACAGGCTTCATACAGAGGAAATTTATCAGGAGCTGGCAAATTTGATACACATCCGTTATGGGAATCAAACAAGTGTGAGCAGACAGGAAATGCAGCTCTGTGAGCAGTCCATGTATGCGGAGCAGCTTACTTTAAATCGTATGAGAAATGAAACATTTCTTCAGGAACAAGGACTTATATATAACAAGATTAATACCTATGAAGCAGGGGACACGGAGAATGTGTCAGAAAACTATGAACAGACAATGAGCAGCATGATACAGGCGGTACTGTTAAATGCAATCAGTCAGATGTATCATACGAGATATACGTTATTGACTTCAAATGCATCTATGTGGCAGTGGTTTACAGACGCCATTCACGTAAATGCACAAAATACATTCCAGAGATTTGAGAGCTATCATAACCGCCTCAGTCTTTCAAGGAAGGATAAAGAGGAATATTACGAAACTCTGCAGAAATATGAAAATCAGGAAATAAAATCTCTGCACAGGTTAGTTAAATATAAAGAAGAGGTGCAGATGAAGCAGACCAGAGAGACGAATATGTCAGAAACGTCTCTTCAATATCTGAATCAGGAGAATCTCACAGAAGAAAAGGAATTTATACAGGATACGTTAAATGAGATTCATATTCATCAGAAGGATGAGCATAAGCATGTATTCAGGATTTCGGAAAAGAAGCGCGAGGAAGAAATAATAAAGCAGCTTGATATTATTAACCGGAGTAACCTCGAACGGTTGGAAAGGCTGCAAACCATGGAGAAAGAAAAGAAAATAAGCGAGCCTGCAAGAATCAACAGAGAACAAGCGAGAAAGGATGGTCTGCGCGCGCTGGAGCATTCGGACGAGGTTGTTATGGAATATCTGAACAATGTCACCAAGGAGACGGAAACAGAGAAGGTAGATAGAGAACGGTTACGAGAGGTCATGGGTGAGGATACAATCCGTATATTCGAGACTCTTCAAGGCTACAAGGAACATCCGGAGCGTTATCCGAATGTTACAACGTCAGAAGGACAGGCTATGAATCTGCTGATGCATGACATTGCAGATAGCCAGACAGAACGCGTGGAGCAGCTGCAGATAGAGTATGACAGGCTTATAAATAACCGGATTCAGGAAGAAAACTTGAAGGAAATCCAGAGAGTGTTAAAGGAAACAGAACGTCATCAGCTTGAGAAAGTACCGAAAGAGCAAAACGAGGAGCAGTCAGCTGAGGATACAATCCGTATATTCGAGACTCTTCAAGACTACAAGAAACATCCGGAGCGTTATCCGAATGTTGCAATTACGGAAGACCGGGCTGTGAGCCTGCTGATGCATGATATTGCAGATAGACGGGCAGAACGGGTGGAACAGGTGCAGATAGAACGTGAGCAGATCGTAAATAACCGTGTCAAGGAAGAAAGCTCCAAGGAAATCCAGAGAGTGTTAAAAGAAACAGAACGCCGTCAGCTCGAAAGAGTGCCGGAGGAACAAAACAGGGAGCAGACAGTTAAGCAACAGGCAGAATTGTTTCATAAGCAAAACGAGAGTGTCCTGAATGAAGAGATACTTGAGGAGCTTGAGGAAAGGAATCGTAGGACCACGCAGAGTGAGATACGGACGATGACAGAGCAACGGGAGATGACTCATGTGACAGAGCTTGTTACGAATAAGGTCAATGAATTGCGGTTAGAGCAGGATCAGGATATAGAACGCATAATTAGCCGGAATGTAAAACAACAATTAAATACACTGTCTGATCAGGTATTCAACAAATTGGAAAAGCGTATGGATTCTGAAAGACGCAGGCGCGGTATCTAAGAGAGATATGATGTTCGGGAGGTGAATGACGAATGGGTCTGGAAAAAGCAAAACTGACATTTATGATAAATGAGACAGGAAAGCAGCAGAAGGTAACGGTCCGGGAGCAGGTAAAGCAACAGATGAGGCAGCAGATAATGCAGAATTATGCTGACCAAAGGAAAAAACTGCTTGGAGAGGGCGGCTTGGGTAATCTTAACGATATAATGAAACAATACATAAAAAGCAATACAGAGATGAATTATGAGTTGGCAAGGGTAGATAGTCAGGCAAATAAGCTTTCTTATGGTATTGGATCTGATAAGAGTAAGGTGCTCGAATTTCAATTTAATCCCTCTACGTTAAGAATCAGTGCTTTTGGAGGAGGTATGAGTCCGATTCAGAATTTTGCCAAGCAAAGTGACAGGGCAAGTGGCAGACAAAATGCAATTGCCGATGCGAAAAGTGCGATTCAATATGGACCGATCGAAACGCACATAACGGTAGATTTCAAGGTGATATTTGATGCAGAACGCAACACGGATGCGTTTATGGCAGATAAACTAAATATATTGAACAGTCCGGTAAAAACAGTTACGGACATTGTATCGAAGGATGTTTTTTCGGTTCGTCAGATTGTAGAAGGGTTTATCGTACTGGTAAGAAACCATGAAACACGTATGGTAACCTTTAACTGGGGTCCGCTTAGTTATTCGGGAACTATGAATTCAGTTCAGTGCGTATATACGATGTTTAATCTGTCGGGAGAACCGATTCGTGCTGAGGTAAGTATAAGCATTTTAACAAATCAGAGAAGCGGATCTCTGGATGCCTGGGCATCAAAATATGAGACCGGTTACAATATAATAAAGAAGGGTGTCTCTGATTCATCCAATATTGCAAATAATCTGATAAATCTACAGTTTTAGAAAAGGAGATGATGACGGATGGGTTTGGCATCTATGGTTGGAAAAAATATAACAGGGACTGTGGATAAGGCATATATATTGCTTCACAAACCAAGCAGAGATGAGGATTTGCAGAATGATGATAACAGTACCATAAAATCATATATGGGCAGAATTGCTGCGGTAGGTGAGAGCCTGTCAAATGCAGCGAGCAAGGCAATAGGGCAGGAAGCAAATCTGTCAGATGCTTTGGAGGGGATAAACACAGAAGGAAAATTTTTCCCGATGGAGGTGCAGTATAATCCGGCAACGCTTCATTTTTCCAGTAGCAGTGGTATGGCATACAATCAAAATCCCGGTGTCGGAGGAAATGGAAGCGGACAATTCCAGGTTTTTAATGTACCTTATGAGGCAGTTCTGCATATGGAATTGATCTTTGATGCGACCGTGAATTCCAAAGCCTTCTCTGTGACAGATTCGGGAATTGCTTCACCGACGGGAGTTGTGAAAGGTTTGGCGGGACTGCCTATATACAATAAGGTAACGACAGGCAGTGCCGGTAAAACGTATTCTGTACAAAATGTCTCAGAGCTTTTTGTGTCTGCCATCTGTAATGCGTATAGCAGACCAATCTGTGTGGCGTGGAACAAGACGATATTCTGGGGAGAGCTTTGCGGAGCAACCGTGGAATATACTATGTTTGACAATGAGGGAAATCCAATTCGTTCAAAGGTTCATCTGAAGATTCGTCAGGATGACAGAGCAAATCCATCGGATATGTCATGGGAGAAGACCTATAATAATTTCTTTGATGCCGCGGAAAAGCTTCAGAAAAACAAGAAGCTGACATCCTCAAGCAGCATGGTATCCAGTATACTTAACCTTAAAAATTGATAAGAAAAAAGAGATATTAGAATGGCAAGATACGAATTTGATGATTTAGCAAAAACATATGATAATTTTGAGGAGCCGGTTTTGATAATCCGGATCGATGACAAGGAAGTCGGAGATGCCAAGAAAGGATTTCCGGTATCCGATGTTTACATCGATCTTACGTGTGGATATGAAGCATCTATTGCAGAGTTTTCCCTCTATGATGTATATGACAAAACAACTGCAAGTTATACGATCAGCAGTGCCTTGAAGAAGTATACAAAGCTTGGTGCAAAGACGGAAATCGCAATTGGGTATGGTACTGAGGCAAAGATAGTTTTTGTTGGTGCTATCATGAGGGTTAATTACAGACATGGCAACGGAGAGATTCCATGTATCCGCGTAACCGCGATGGATGTGAAGGGAATCATGATGGCCAGTAATTATTCCCGACAGTTGAAAGCAACCAGCTATTCCGCAGCTGTTCAGGAGATATTGGAGAGAAGTGCATATGTAAACATGCAGTCCTCCGGAATTATTGCAAGCATCAATGTGACGGATACGCCGGATAAGCAATCCTCCGGGTTGGATTCAATGGGGGGCGGTATGTTTGGCGATGGGGGAACAGCTTCCGGGGCATTTGATTCTGCGGGAGCATCCGATGAGTCGGAGGATAGTGACCGTACAATTGAGATGGTAGCAGAAAGTGATTACGAATTTATCGTGAAGGCTGCCAAGCGATATAATTATGAGTTTTACACGGAATGCGGTCATGTATATTTCCGGAAGGCGAAAGCAAATACCAATACATTGATTGAGATAAAACCGGAAATGGGAATGTATAGCTTTGATATAGCTTATGATATTACAGGGCTTGTAAATAAAATAACGGTGCGTGCTACCGATGTTTCCAAGGCAAAAGTTATACAGGCGGCACAAAAGAACCAGAACAGCCTTCCCAATAAGGCAAAGGCATTGATTAAAAGCAATGAAAAGATTTATATTGATGCATCGGTTACTTCAAAGGAAGAAGCGGAATACAGAGCACAGTCTTTGATGGAAACAGTATCCTACAGGTTCGGTTCGCTGGAATGTGAGCTTCAGGGTCTGCCGGAATATCTGCCCGGATATTTCATAGAATTTAAAGGTCTGGGTGAAGGTATCAACAACCGGTTTTACGTCAGCCGTGTTATTCATCAGATGACACAGGAAGGAAAGTATATTGTTAAGTTGGAAGGAAAAGCAGCAGGATTAGAGGAGTAGACAGGGATGAGCTTGTACGATATTATGGATGAGATTGCGGCGAGGAAGGTGACGAAATCGGAAACCGGAGATAACCGGATGAACGGTATTGTGATAGGCGTTGTGCAATCTAATTATAATGAACAGATGCCGGGGCGTGTCTGTGTGGAAATTCCGGTCAGGGATGCATCGGCGAATGAATTGAAATGGGCAAGGGTTGCCATGCCGTATAGCGGAGTAAACTGGGGATTTTATTTTTTACCGGAGGTTGGAGATCAGGTACTTGTTGCATTTGAAAACGGTAATATTGAGAAGCCTTATATTATAGGGAGTATCCCAAAGGATACAAACCGGTTTCTGACGGGCTCTGTAAATTCCGATAACCAATGTAAGCGTATTGTTACAAAGAATGGTAATACGATTGAATTTACAGATGTAGCAGAGAAGGATGGAGAAGAGGATAAGATTCTGATTCAGACCGCAAACAAATCGCACAAGATTTCATTGGATAACCAAAAAGGAAGTATAGCCTTAAGCGATAAGGATGGAAAAAATAAACTGGAAATTCAGACAGAAAATGGTAATATACAATTAAAGACAGAGCATAAGCTGACAATAGCTGTCGGTGACTCCATAGAGCTTACATTAAATGGAGATTCAGAGACTATTCAGGTAAAATGCGGAAAATTAAAGATTGAAGCAGATCAGAGTGCAAAACTCACAACAAGCGGCAAGCTTGGCATGAGTGGGGGAAATATTGTCATGGATGCCTCTGCATCCTTTAAATTAAACAGTAGTGGTATCAGTACAATTGGCGGTTCTCCGGTAAAGATTGGTTAATAAGGAGGCAGAATATGATAAAGAATACATTTTTGGGCAGAGGAATGAAATTTCCGCCGCAGGTAAATCCGGCTACCGGAAGGTTTGTTACTTCGGAGAATCAACAAAGTGTAAAGGAAAGTATTTATCTTATTTTGATGACGCAGAAGACGGAACGTCTTATGCGTCCGGAATTTGGAAGCAGGGCAGCGGGATATGTTTTTGAAGAGATGAATTCAACGATGTTAAACATAATGTCACATGAAATTGAGTCAAGCATTATATCCGGTGAGCCGAGAATACAGAGTGTGAATGTAGGCTTGGATTATACAACAAAGCCTGGATGCCTGTTTATTAATATTGAGTACATGATACGGGGCGAAAATGTAGCAGAGAACATGGTATTTCCATTCTATCTTGGAAAACAGCCGAAGGAAGAGGAAACAGAGTATGAAACAGTGGAAGATAATTTCGTCGAGTGATTATATCATTGACAATCAAAGAAAAGAGGATATTCTGAACAAAATTCAGGAGCTTGCACGTTCTTATACACCGGAATGGCAGTTTGATGATGAGAATCCTGACATTGGTACAGTGCTAGCCATGCTGTTTGCCGATCAGCTGCAGGACAATATCAAGCGATATAATATGACGCTTGAACGTGATTATGTGGAGCTTGCAAATATGCTGGGAATTTCTCCCAGAGCTGCATATCCGGCACATAGCATTGTACTTATGAATATGGTTGAAGACACGGTTCCGGGACAGAAGCTACGTAGGGGAACAAAATTTCTTGGAGCAAAAAACAGAGAAAAAGGAATCATATTTGAGACAGCGCATGGAATCTATATCACAGAAGCAAGACTCACAAGTATGTTTATGGCCTCCGGTCTGACAGGAAAGGTAATTCCGCTCAAGGGTAATTTTCCACCGATAGAGTTTATTACGCGTGATATGGAAATTACGGTTGAAGAGGATGAGATACAGAAAATGGACGTAGAAGCTTTGACGTTTTCTGTGTCTGATAAGGAAAAACAGGACACAAGTATTGCTACGGAAACGTTCACGATGTTTGATTTTTCAAAAGAAGGCTATGGAAAAAACGGACTTGTCATGTACCATACGCATTTGTTTGATGAGGTGGATAATGATATATGGATGGACATCCCGCATTCAGATGATCTGGCAGATAAAATACTGAATGGCCGGTACAGTCTCTCCTATTATGGAGAGGATGGTTTTGTTCCGATTACAGACATAAGAATGGAACAAGATCATTATCTTGTATTTCGTAAATCCGGAAAGTGCAAAAAGGTACGTCTTGGGAACGAAGAATATTCGGCAATGCTTCTGAAGCCGGAAGAGGTTGTTGAGAAGAATGTTATGGTATCGGATATCCGTTTTTCGGCATCTGGAAAAGCGACATCTCCGGATTATATAGTGGATAGTGCAAGAGAGGTAGACATACACAGATTTTATCCGTTCGGAAAGAGAATGTCTTTGTTTTCAGAGCTCTATATGGGGCATCATTATTTTGAGAACCCTGGCGCTCTTGTCACGATGGAATTTAATGTCGATTTTGAACAGAATCTGTATGCACTTCCGGAGACAAAGGAACAGGACAATCTGAAGATTATAAAGAGAAAACCGAAGAGGGATGTGGTTGGTGCAGTCGCTGAGGTATATGCAGATGAGATTTCCATGGAGTATTATAATGGTACGGGCTGGAAGAAGCTGCCGGTTCAGACACCTGTAGGAAATCTGTTCCGGGATGATTCATCCGGACATTGCAGGATATCATTTGTCTGTCCGGAGGATTGGAAAAGGACAGAAACAGGCGGTTATGATGGAGCATGCATCCGGATACAGCTGCTTCGGGCAGATAATTGTTATTTTCAGCCATCCATGCATCATTGTCCGGTTATTACAGATATGAAGGTCTCTTATACATACGAAAACCGTTATGAACGTCCGAAACGCCTGATAAGCTTTCAGGGCAGCAGAAAATGGGATATTACAAATCGAATGGCAGAGGATGATGTATGTCCGGTTTTACTCCGAAGTAATTATAATGATACATCCCTGTATATCGGATTTGATAAGAAAATGGTTGATGGTCCGGTTGGACTATTGTTCCGTATAGGTGAGACCGAGCAGGAGATAAGAGGAAAGAGGGCTTTTTATTATTCAACCAGAGAAGGCTTTTCCCATCTTAAGTATACAGACAGGACAGACGGGCTCAATCACACAGGAACGATCTTATTTATGCCTCCGACGGATATGGCAAGATGCACTTTGGAAGGGCAGGAGGCGTATTGGATTAAGATTACAGACGAGGACCTTTATCTGGAAAAAAATCCGGAGAGACGGCCGCTGATACAGGAGATTGCGCTTAATGCAGTAGAGGTTGACAATATTGAAACCTTAAATGAGGAAGAGTATTATATCGATGCATATGGACCGGATATGAATTTTCCACTGACAGCGACAAACATACTGCGTGTGGATGTGTGGGTAAATGAGACTGCAGATTATACAGTTGGTGATATGAAACGTATTCTCATGGAGTATCCAAAAAGCAGTTATGCGGAGTATGATGCGCATGGCGAGATACGGGAGTTCTATATAAAGTGGGAGGAAGTAGACAGCTTTGACCGCTCTAAGAGTACAGACCGGCATTATGTAGTGGATCGTATGAATAACCGCCTTTATTTCGGAGATGGTATAAATGTGAAAATTCCAAGGGCAACCAGAGGACCTGCATTTAAGGTTGTGATAAAATGCTGTGATGGAGCAAGTGCAAATCTGACGAGAAATCAGGTAGATGACACTATGGGAAATCTTCAATTTGTAGAGGAAATACGCAATCCAATTCAGGCTTACGGAGGCATGGACATGGAAACAGTTGAGGAGGCTCTGCGAAGAGGTACTACAATATTGAATACCAGAAGAAGACTGATTACCACGATGGATTATGAAAGGGAGGTGCTCGATTATTCCCATGGTATTTCACAGGTGAAGGTGATTTCGGGACAGAAGAAGGATGGTTCTTATGATCCGAATTCCGTGACTGTTGTTTTATTGATGGAGGATTATAGGGATGGAAGATTTTCTTTTGTCAATTTAAGAAAAAGATTAAAGGATCATTTAACTAAGCGTTGTGAGCTCACAATTTCTCCAACGGACCTTGAGGTTGTCGAGCCACTTTTCGTGGAAGTTTCGGTTGAGGCATGGATCAGGGTTGTAGATGAGGATGACAGCTTTGAGATACAGCAAAGACTGATAGAGATGTTGAATGATTATCTTGATCCTGTGAAAAATAATGGCTGGGAAATTGGCAGGGATGTAGTAGAAAGCCAGATCGAGTTGAAGCTTAATATGGAGAAGGGCAGTGCCCTTATTCGCAAAACGATGATTACATGCCGCTATCGCGATGAACATGGTGTGCATGAGACAGAGCTTGAAACATTGCGGGGAAACCCATATGCAATTGTTAGCAGCGGAGAACACAAGATACACTTTGAATAAAAAAGAAGGAAGTATAATATGCTGAAACCCAAAAGTATTCCTATAAAAACATATGAAGAACTGATGGAGGAGAACCTGAACAAGATTTCGGTATATTCTGATGAATGGACAAATTATAATCCGGCAGATCCGGGAATTACAACTCTGGAAAACCTGTCCGCCGTTCAGATTGTTCAGCAGAATCAGATAGACGAGGTATCCCCTGCTATCCGTGCGAAGCTTTTAAAAATGCTTGGATATGAGCCAAAAAGGGGAAAGTGTGCTGAGATATATCTGGAACCATCTGGAATAAGTAAGGCTTTTGATATTCCGGCAGATCAGAGATTTATGGTTGGCGATATCAGTTTTGAGACAACGCTTCCGAGACATATTACAGCAAGCCACTTGACCGGGCTTTACAGCTACACAGAAAAAGGTATGGCAGATATCAGTTATATTCTGGACAGGGATGTAACGTTGCGGGCAAAGGTGTTTGGAGATGCACCCGATGAAGGGAAAGTACTTTATTTTGTGATGGATACACCTCTGATGGCGGAAGAGACAGGGGTTATTTATGTGAATACAATAGAGGCTTACAAAAGAAATCCGTTTCAGGAGAACGAGGAGCTTTCGTTCTCATCAATTGTATGGGAATGTTACACAACAGAGGGCTTTGTTCCACTGGAGGTAAGGGATGGAACGCATGGCTTTGTTGAAAGCGGATATATAACCTTCAGGCAGCCAGCGGCTGAGGCTGCCCATTATGAGAAGGATGGAATATCGGGATATGTATGGAGAGCTGTCTTAAAAAAGGGAGAATATGATACAATTCCGGTAATTAACTATATGACAGGGTTCCTGTTTCCGGTTTATCAGAAGGAAACCATGATTATCACACATTCGTTCCAGAGTGCTTCCTCTGTCATCATAAACAGTGCTATGCTGGAGAGCGGCTATATCAGGGTATATGCAAAAGAACAAAAGGGAACCTCCTATCTGGAGTATACGGAAAGCATGGATGATGGCAGAACCGGACGATTCTATCGGAAGAAACGGCTGGAGGCAGGAAAATACGCATTTGAGTTTGACCGGGAAGCATTCGGTTATGCTCCGGGACACGTGAAAAATGCTGTGAAGGTTGTCGTTTACAATGAAGAGATGATGCGAAAGTATTATCTTGGACAGATACTGGGATATGATGCCCAGGAATTTATGCTCCCTCAGGGACATATAGTAAATGCTACGTTTTCTGTAATTGCGGAGAGGGAAACACTGGATGGAGAGAAATATTATGATTTTCTGAAACCGGGGCATCTCGGTGAACGCGAAATGACATATGTGTTATATGAGAATGAGGGAAAACTGCAGATCACAAATCCGGGTTCTTATGTAGGTGCAAAGCTATATCTTGGATCGCTTGCGGTAACTCTTGGAGCGGAGGGCAATGTTCGGAAGGGAAATGAATTTTTACCTGTGGATCTTGATGAGAAACAGCCGATACGCTTTTTCAATCCGGCTCCGGGGATGGGAGGATGCTTCAAGGAGAATTTAGAGGATGTCAG
>CAVKUW010000023.1:0-2581 GCA_963659815.1 Butyricicoccaceae bacterium | reverse complement strand
TATGCCTGAGACAGCAGTTGTGCCATCGGATTCTGAAAGTCTGATCCGCCGGACACCGGGATTATGTATCCGGAAGGTGCATGCATGGATGGATTATGCAGGGAATGAAGTGCAGGCAGTAATTCTTCCGGATAATGGTGAAATGTATCCGAAGTTGTCTGAAAAATATCGTGCAGAAATAGAAAAATGGTTGGAGAAGCGTCGGCTCTTATGTACAAGGATTCGTGTGCGACAGCCGGTGTATATGGCCGTGTTTACAAGTGGAACTATTTATGTAAAACCACATTATGAGGGGTGCAGAACTCAGATAGAAGAGGTTATCCGTCGTAATCTGGATTATATAACAGGAAAACAGCAGTTCGGACAGGTTTTTAGATTTGACAGGTTATTTCATGAGATTGAAAGTCTGGAATGTGTATCGTATATATATGAATTAAGTGTAAATCCTCAGAACATGACTTATGCGTCAATGGATGGAACAGATATTGTTCCTGCGGAAAACTGTCTGTTATATCCGGGAAGCATGAAGCTTGATATCTTGCCACTCCCGGACAGCATTAAAAATAAAAAGGAGGTGTGACACATGGCCGGAGTCGTTTTTTCCATTAAAGAGGGGCTTCTTGAAAAAGCAATATATCAGGGAATGTCTTATAGCGAAGACGGAGGTGTCACCTGCAACGGTAATGGAGGAATGCAATATGTTATACTCCCACCATTAGACAGTGGTATTGACGATTGCCCGTGGGGACGTCTGAAATGTATGATGGAGCTTCCGGAAAACTGTGTCTGTTATATCTATGCAGCTGCCTGTAACGAGGATAGGCACAGAGAATATCTGATGGATCCATCAGTTGGACTGGATGATAAGAAAAAATATCTGAGCGGATTGAAATGTCTCCGTTTCATTAACAAACCGGATGTACTGTTATATGAAATTGAGGGGAGATATCTTTGGATTGCAATTGAGGTGATTGGTGAAGGTGTTAGTTTATCCAAGCTGCAGGTTCAGGTGCCGGGAGATAATTTTATGGATCTTTTCCCAGAAGTATATCGGGAGAAAAATAGCTTCTTTCACCGCTATCTGTCTATCTTCTCAAGTATACATAATGATTTTCAGGATAAACTGGATCACAGAGAGGATATGCTTGACGTGGCGACAGCACCAAAGCAGCTGCTGGAGCTTTTCCTAAAATGGATGGGAATTAATGTGGATGGAGGCTTCCTTGAGGAGGAAGACTTAAGGAAGCTTCTGCGGGAATCGGGAGAACTGATCAAATACAAAGGAACGAGAAGAAGCATAGAACGGCTTTGTGAACTGCTTGTCGGTGAAAAGCCGACGATTGTGGAACGTGGTATGATGCAGAAATATGTCAGGAATAATGAACAGGATGTTTATGATAGTCTCTATGGAGATAGTCCATATGATGTGACGCTTGTAATGAATAACATTGTGGAGGAACACAGGAAGGAACAGCTGCTTCATCTTCTTAGACAATTTAAGCCGATTCGGTGCAGACTACATATTCTTTTTTTAAAGCAGAGAGGTGTTCTGGATGGACATACATATCTTGATTGGAATGCAGTGACATTTACACAGAAGGAAGGTAATCTGGATGTATCAGCGCTTGTGGATGGTGCAATTATTCTTCAATAGTATGAGTACCCGAAAGAGAGGATTATGAAATGAATATTATTTCAAATGATTGTGGAAGTTATATCAGACTTATGGTGGAGGGACGTGTGGATACAAATACGAGCCCACAATTCCAACAGGCAATATTAAATGCTTTTCAAAAAAAGAATGATATTGTGATTGATTTTTTGAACGTACCTGCAGTTTCAAGTGCGGGTCTGCGTGCGCTTCTGATTGGGCAGAAGACAGCGGCATCTAAACGTGGAAGCATGAAGCTGACAAATGTAAATACCGTTGTTAAGAATGTACTTGACATGTCCGGATTCAGTTCAATCCTGACTGTAGAGGAAACCGTTTAATTATGATTTGCTTTGAACACGTGACAAAAGCATATTCCGGAGGTAAAACAGAAATATTGCAAAGCACGGACTTTCATATATATCCAAGGGAACTTTGCTTTTTGACAGGAAAAAGCGGAGCCGGGAAGACGACGGTACTGAAGCTTCTGCTAAAGGAAATCTGTCCAGAGGAAGGTCGCATCTTTGTGAACGGAGAAGATATCACGGATATGAAAACAAGGGATATCTCCATATACAGAAGGAAAATTGGAATGATATTTCAGGATTTTAATTTGATTTCCGATCAGACTGTGTATGAGAATGTTGCGATTGCCAAGATTTTGTCCGGGGCATCTGAGAGAGAAATCCGAAGACAGGTTGCGTCAGCCTTAAGGATGGTGGGGCTTGAAGATAAATATAACCGACATCCGGAGCAATTATCTGCCGGTGAACAGCAACGTGTAGGAATTGCAAGAGCCATTGTCAATAGTCCGTATGTTATTCTGGCAGATGAACCAACCGGGAATCTGGATCCGGAAAATGCAAGAAAAATTATGCTTTTGCTGGAACGTATTAATCGGACACTTGGTATAACCGTGTTAATTGCTAC
>CAVKUW010000022.1:0-23296 GCA_963659815.1 Butyricicoccaceae bacterium | reverse complement strand
ACGGGAGAAACTTTTATCTTCAATATCGTAAAAATGTAAAGGGGAACAAGTATGGGCGTCAGGAAGAAGTGTATCAGTGTGAAGATTGCTCCGGCTGTCCATACGCAGAACAATGTAAAAAGACAGATAAAAACCGCACTGTTCAGATCAACCGCGAACTTACAGCGATGCATCAGGAAGTGATAGAAAATCTCGAAAGTATTCAGGGAGCACTTCTAAGGATGAACAGATCCATCCAGGCAGAAGGTACATTTGGCATCATAAAAAACGACCGTTGGTACAAAAGAATTGTGCGAAGAGGAATAAAATCTGTCCTGCTTGAAGTATTTCTTGTTTCTATTGGACACAATCTTTATAAATATTACAACAAGCAGAAGAAAGCTGCAATTGCCGCATAGAATTCCAGAAAAGCATTCTTATGGGGTAAGGGGGATTATACGCTTTTTTGTGAAAGATAATTACTATTGTATTCATAAGAAAAGGACGCATGAAAAATTTTTCGTTTTTTCACACGCCCTTTTTTATTTGACGTGCGATATAAAAATAAATATACTTAGGAATGGAATCTATTTGACGCACGACAAATAAATGTAAAGGAATCTTAAGATGAGTAAACAAAAGAGAAAAATATTGCGACAGGGATTCGTCAAATCCCTGCCGATTCTATGTAGTTATATTTTCCTAGGGGCGGCCTATGGCATGTTGATGGAGAATGCAGGTTTTTCGTGGATGTATTCGCTGCTTGCGAGTGTGACGGTGTACACCGGCGCATTTCAGTTTATGCTGATTACATTTCTGTCGAGTGGCGCTTCGATTGCGACGATTGCGATTTCTGCACTTTTAATGAACAGCCGCCAGTTCTTCTATGGACTGACCTTTCTTGAAGAGTTCCGACAGATGGGGAAGCGGAAGTGGTATATGATCCCGACGCTTACCGACGAGACCTATGCGGTGAACTGTACCTTGACGGATGAGGAATACCCGGACAAGGAAGAGAAGCATGGAATCATGTTTCTGGTTGCCGTGTTCAGCCATTGCTATTGGGCGATCGGTTCAGTGCTCGGCGGTGTGCTCGGACAGATTATTCCGTTCGATATGACTGGAATTGATTTCTGTATGACGGCGCTTTTCGTGATCATCTTTATCGACCAGTGGGAGCATGCGACGAGTCACAAGCCTGCGCTCATTGGCTTGGGTGTGGCAGTCGTATGTCTGTTGATTTTCGGGAAGACTGCATTTATGCTGCCTGCGTTATTGATCGTATCGGGCATCCTGCTTGTGATGACGCGCGCGGAGAACCGTGACGAGGACAGAGAGGCAGGTGCAGACAGATGAGTACGTGGCAGATTATTGGAATTATTTTGATGAGTGCATGTATCACAGTGTTGTTGCGTGCACTTCCATTTCTTATATTCAAGGGGAATAAGACGCTGCCGAAACCGGTGCAGACGCTTGGGAAATATCTCCCATCCGCCATTATGGCAGTGCTGATTGTGTATTGCCTGAAGGATGCGCGGGGAGATTTCTTAGGGACGGGCGTCTGGCAGCTTCTGGCAGTAGTCGTTGTAGCGGCCAGTTACAAATGGAAGCACAATACGTTTTTGAGCATCCTGCTTGGGACGGTTTGTTATATGGTACTTCTGCGGATTTTCTAGTTGGGACATAAAAAATGGCTAAAAATCAGGGGTTGCAACCATCGGTTGACAAATTGTCCGTGCGGCTTTCTTGTGTGTAACGGAGAAAATGCGTACGATAAGGACATCAAATTTGCCGTATGGATGGCAGGAGGAGGCGCTTATGATATTAGCGGATAAGATTATTAACTTGCGTAAAAAGAATGGTTGGTCTCAGGAAGAACTGGCACATAAATTAGGAGTGAGTCGGCAATCCATTTCCAAATATGAAGGGGCACAGGCTGTCCCCGATTTGGATAAAATATTGAAGCTTAGTCAGATCTTTGGTGTGACAACGGACTATCTCATTAAAGATGAGATGGAAGAGGAGATTTATACCGGGGAGGATTCTTATGAAGAAGACAAACCACAGTATAAAGTGACAATGGAAATGGCAAGTGAGTTTCTGCAGATCAGAAAAGAGGCTGCAAAAAGAATCGCATTTGCAACGTGGCTCTGCGTGATATCACCAATCTGCCTGATTGTGTTAGGGGCAGCCAGCGAAGTGGAAGCGTTTGGAATCGGAGAAGATTTTGCAGGTGGAGTTGGAATGTGTGTGATGTTTATACTGGTTGGAATTGCGGTTGCGATTTTTGTATGTACCGATATGAAACAGAAAAAATTCGAATTCTTAGAGACAAAATGCTTCGAGACAGAATATGGAGTGACAGGGATGGTGAAGGAACGCAAAGAACAGTTCCATGAGCGGTATGTGCGTTACAATGTGATTGGTGTTACATTGTGTATATTTTCTGTGATTCCACTTTTTGGCGGCCTGGCTATATTCGGTGATCAGGACTTTCCGATTGTATGTATGGTAGGAATTATGCTGTTTCTGATTTCTTGTGGTGTATATTTCTTTGTGCTGGGAGGAACGCAGATGGTCGCCATGGAGAAGCTTCTTGAAGAAGGCGATTATGCAAGGGCAAAAAAAGAAATTAGCGACAAGATGGGCGCATTTTCACTTGCGTATTGGCTTGGTTCAACAGCGATTTATCTTGGTATCAGCTTTATCACAAATGATAGGAAAGATACTTGGATCGTGTGGCCGATTGTAGGTGTATTGTATGCGGCTGTACGTGTGATCGTGGAGCATGTATGCAGTAAGGAAAAATAGCTATTATATTGACAAACCTTATTTTCTCCAGTATAATATATAAAATAGTAATGATTACTACTTTTGAAAGGAGAAAAGAGTTATGGCAAATAAGTACGCAGGAACACAGACAGAGAAGAATTTATTGGAGGCATTTTCGGGCGAATCACAGGCGCGAAACAAATATACATATTTTGCTTCCAAGGCAAAGAAGGACGGATTCGAGCAGATTGCTTCCCTGTTCCTGAAGACCGCAGACAATGAGAAAGAGCATGCAAAGATGTGGTTCAAGGAATTGAATGGAATCGGAAGCACGGCTGAGAATCTGGCTGCAGCGGCTGAGGGTGAGAACTACGAGTGGACCGATATGTACGAGGGCTTTGCAAAGACAGCTGAGGAAGAGGGCTTCCCAGAGCTTGCAGAGAAGTTCCGTCTCGTTGGTGCTATCGAGAAGCAGCATGAGGAACGCTATCGCGCGCTTCTGCATAATGTGGAGATGCAGGAAGTATTTGCGAAGAGCGAGGTCAAGGTATGGGAGTGCAGAAACTGCGGACATATCGTAGTTGGAGAGAAGGCACCGGAGGTTTGCCCGGTATGCGCACATCCACAGTCTTACTTTGAGGTACACGCAGAGAATTATTAATTCGAATGTGAGAAAGGACGTGTGAAAAAACGAAAAATTTTTCATGCGTCCTTTTCTTATGGATACAATAGTAATTATCTTTCACAAAAAAGCGTATAATACCAGAAAGAAAGACCTTGAGTTCATTATAAACTCCTAGTCTTTCTTTTTTTCGGGACTATTCTTTTTTCACAGCCCCTTTGGGGTGCGTATGTAACTATATTCAGGCTGGTACACCATCCACAGACAGGATTGTAACGCCTTCTTTCTGTCTGAACTGGTCGAGATCGACCTGTGTAAGCTTGATCGTTTTTGTTTTGATATCTCTCTGACCGCTCTTCTCCATGTATTTTACCTTAAATTTCTTCTCTGCCATAATAAATTCCTCCTTATAAATAGATGTTTATACATATGTCATAACTGCATAATATATATCCCATGGGAGAAATGTTTCGAAACATTGTTTATGATCATGGTTGGATTCTATCAAATAAATGCAGATGAATATATAAAAATATACAGATTAATGGTAATATATTCTTATATAATGAACAGCAGAGGGAGAAATCCGATGAAGTCAAAAATTACGAAAAAAGATGTGTACAAGATTGCCATTGCGAACCGAGAACGGCAGTTTCATCATCATGATTACCGGAGACATATGCGTGTATATGAACTTATTATGCTGGGGGATTTACGTGCGGTAGAATTGTTTCGACAATTTGATATAGAAAATGAGTGGGGACATTTGTCGGATAATCCACTTAGGAATGAAAAATATCTTTTTATTTGTTCGACAACGCATACAACGAACTACGCAATTCAGGGAGGGCTAGATGCAGAAACGGCATATAATATAAGCGATTTGTTTATTCAGCGGATGGATGAATTGCATACAATTGACGAAGTAAGAAATCTGAAATATGAGATGGTTGACTATTTTGTAAAGCAGGTTGCTTCCGTACCGAAAGAAGCTGTATTCTCGCCGATCATCGTGCAATGCTTGGATTATATCGACCGGCATCTGCATGAGACAGTAACACTGGACGATTTGGCGGATCATGTCAACCGGAATGCACGGTATCTGTCGACGTTATTTAAGAAGGAAATGCATATCAATTTTTCGGATTATGTAAAGCAGCAGCGAATCGCGGTGGCGAAGCAGATGCTTGGATATACGAACCGGGAATATGTTGAGATTGGAAATGCACTGGGATTTTCATCGCAGAGTTATTTTATAAAGGTGTTCCGGCAGGAAACGGGATTTACCCCGAAAGAATACCGTAGACACTTTTATATGGTTCCAAGTGAGCCGGAGCTTGGTTGACAAGCTCCGCAAAAATGCATACACTAGATATGAGATAATTAAATAGAAAGAAGTGTATTTATGACAGAAGAGAAAACAAAGATTAGCAAAGAGCAGCACTTGGCGGTACGACTTGTTGTATATTTCATTGGGTTATTTATTATGACACTTGGCGTATCCATGTCGGTGAAATCCAATCTGGGTGTATCCCCGGTCAGCTCCATTCCCTACACGATCACCTGTATCTCTGGTTTGGAAATGGGTAAAGCGACCATCGTATTTCATGTATTTTTAGTAATTCTGCAAATCCTTATTTTGAGAAAAGATTTTCAATGGAAGAATTTGTTACAGGTAGTGGTTGGCGTTGTATTCGGATATTTTACAACATTTTCCAACCATTTATTTACGTGTTTGCCTGCGCCACCAAATCTGGCAATCCGTCTCGTAATGATGGTTGGCAGTACGGTATTGATTGCGGCGGGCATCTTCTTTTATCTGCCGGCAGATATCATACCGCTGGCTGGTGAGGGTGCTATGAAAGCAATTTCCGATAAGACAGGAATCGTATTCAGCCGTGTCAAGATCGGCTTCGATGTGACGATGGTTGTGATTTCACTCATATCCTGTCTGATGGTTCTGCACAAGCTTGGTTCCGTCGGTATCGGAACCGTGATCGCAGCGATCTTAGTTGGTGTGAATCTTGGTATTATCACGAAGCTGTTTGGAAAACAGCGTGACCGCCTGCTCCATCGTGACACCGGACTGCATCTGGATTAGGAAGATTAAAAAATAAATAAAAATCAGAATATCAAAAATTCGACTTTCAAAAAATAATTAAAAATTCAGAAATAAAAATAAAAGAAGAAATAGAGGGAGGAGCGTTGACACGCTCCTCCTTTTTGCTGTACTCTGTATACAGTACACGAAACAAAAGCATAAATTAAAGGAGGTAACGATTATGTCAGCAACAAAATGTGCAACGGATGACGTATCTGAATTGTTTCCAGCGGTAGCAACTCCGCCGTTTGAGGAGCTTACATGTCTGGAGAATTACTGGGGAAGAAAATGGGGACAGAATTGTGAAACCGGAACCTTGCGTATGGTTATGCTGCATCGTCCGGATGTGGAGTTAAACACGATTGATCCAAGTAAATACAACGAGGAATATGATGCAATCATAGGAGATAATAAGGAGTATTACTGGATTGGAAGGGAAAAGCCGGATATTGCGAAGGCAGCAGCACAGCATGATGCATATGCACAGATATTAAAGGATAACGGTGTGGAGATTGTCTATACAAACAAGAATAACAAGCCAAACCTGACCAAGACGATCAACTGCTGTGACGTGGGAATTACAGTTCCGGGCGGTATGATTGTATGTCGGAATGCTCCATATATGCGGAAGGGAGAAGCCTGTGTTGCAACGAAGACACTGGGTGCGATTGGAATGCCGATTCTCCGTACAATGAATGGTACGGGTGTTGCGGAAGGCGGAAATTGCCTTTTCCTCGATGATAAGCATGCCTGTATTGGCCTTTCCACACGAACCAATCCGGAGGGTATCCGGCAGGTACGCGAAATTTTAGATCCTATGGGAATTGAACTGATTGTAATTCCGTGCCCTGGATATATGCTTCATATCGATGGCATGTTTGCGATGATCGATCATAGGGAAGCATTGGTCGATGTGGATATTACTCCATATTTTGTGCTGGAGAAGATGAAAGAGCTTGGAATCAATATTATCAAGAAAGACCCAAGAGACGATGTATTTGTAATCAATTGTGTACCACTTGGCAATAAGAAGATTGTCATGCAGAAGACAGCACATTCGGAATACACAAAGGAGCTTCTTCGTAAGAAGGGATATATGTTATTTGAGGTTGAATACGATGAGGCGGGAAAGGCAGGCGGAGGCTTGCACTGTGCTACTTTGCCGTTGATTCGTGATTATGTTGATTTCTCGAATTTGTAAAAAAGAAGGGATGCCATATGCCGAAGATTGTTGTTTGCGATATGACATATGAGGAAGCAGAGTTTGAGAAGATCTGCACACTGTTCCGGAAGATGCTGCCCGAATCTGAAATCCGGCATTATGTACCGGATGAAAATTATGCACGAGGGCTGGCAGATGCAGAATATATTCTTACCTCGTATGTTCCGTTTGGAAAGAAATATTTTGCGTCTGCAAAAAAATTACAGGCAATCTCTGTGATCGGAACCGGGTATGCCAATATTGATTGCACAGCAGCGAAAAAACATAAGGTAGCCGTATACCATGTGTGTGATTATTGTACGCAGGAGGTGTCGATTCATGCGGTATCTATGATGCTGGCACTCATGCGGGGACTGAAAAAGCAGGATCATCATATCAATCGTTCCCTGAAATGGGACTATACATATGCAAGTGTAACCGTCCCCTATGGAAAGAATGCCGTAATCTATGGGTTTGGAAAGATTGCGAAACAGACAGTTGCAACTCTGGCAGCTATGGGAATGCATGTATATGTTGTATCAAGACATGCAAGCAGCGAGGCAGTCAGACGGCATGGAGCAGAAAAAATAGAGCCAGAGGATGTGGCTGCGGTGGCAGACGTTGTAATTAACCATCAGAGTGCAGACGGATTGCCGGTTCATTATTTTGATGAGGTCTGGTTTTATAGTCTGAAAAAGCGCCCTTTGTTTATCAATGTCGGGCGGGGAATATCTGTAAACGAGACCGCTTTGTGTAATGCCTTGGATGCAGGCTTTGTATCAGGAGCCGGTATAGATGTGCTGGAGAGTGAAAATCCGGACCTGAGGAACTGTAAATTATTACATCGTGGAAATGTAATTCTGACACCACACAGTGCTTTTTATTCGGAACGCTCTATGAATGAACTACGGATACAGGCGTGTATGAATCTAATCAATCATATGCGGGGAGAACCGGACTACTCCGGGAATCGTGTTGTGTGAGTGTCGGCTGCTACAGGATAGGGGATGATGAAATATGTTATTGCTACAGCAGATGCTGGTGCTTTTCTTTTATATGGGAATTGGCTTTATCTGTGGAAAAAAGAATATCATAACGGATGATGTCGCAAAAACATTTTCCTGGATTGTTGTAAATATTGCGAACACTGCGCTTATTTTATCGGCCGGAGCTTCGAATACAAAAACAGTGACAGGAAAGGCCTTGGCAGCTACGTTTGTTGTGGCAATCGGTGTTTTTCTTTTTCTGATTTTACTAGGATATTTGCTTCTTCCATTATTACGAGTTCCTGCTGTGGACAAAGGTGTGTTCCGTGTTATGACGATTTTCTCTAATATTGGATTTATGGGATTCCCTGTTATATCCGCGGTATATGGAGAAGAAGCGCTGCTATATGCATCCATATTTTTATTTCCGTATAATATTTTGATTTATACATATGGCATTTGTACAATGCAAAAAGAAAATGATGGCAATGGAAGAATACAGTGGAAGAAGATATGCAATGTAGGTGTGATTGCGGGTGTTATTTCACTTATTTGTTATCTGGCAGATGTGCAGGTACCATCCTTTGTACAGACGGCCGTCAGCGGCCTAAGCGGTCTTACTGCTCCGCTCAGTATGATTGTAATCGGACAATCAATGGTTCACATTCGGATCAGAGAGTTGTTTGCAGATATTCGATTATTGATTTTTTCAGTTATAAAGCTGGTTGCGATACCGATTTTCGGGATATTGCTGCTACGGATATGGATTAATGATCCGGTGCTGCTGGGGGTATGCCTGATCATGCTTGCAACTCCGGTTGGAAGTATGACTGCGATGCTTGCCCAGCAATATAATGGTGACTATATGCTGGCATCGAAGGGCGTTTCTTTGACTACGATTTTGTCAGTGGTAACAATTCCACTGGTATCAGCAATTATAATGTAAAACAAAAAGGAGTGATGACTATGGCAACTTTACAGGAATATATGGATCAGAGTACGATTCCAAACATGTTTGAATCAGAGGTGTTTTCCGAAGTCTGGGGTGCAGATTTCGGTGTTGACAACTCGGTAGGAAAAATCCGGAAGATGTTAGTACACAGACCGGGTGTTGAACTTGAACAGCTAAAGGATGGCGTTTTCGAGGAAGAGGCAGGCGCAAGAATCCTGCGGGGCGTAAACGGAAGGATTCAAAATTATTTTAAAGATACTGAGCTTCCAGATCTTGGAAAAATTCAGTATCAGCATGATGCGATGACACAGATTTTAAAGGATGAGGGCATAGAGCTTGTCAATCTGGAGGATGAAAGTCATTACTGGACAAACCTGTTATTTGCGAGAGATGTTGCATTGATAGTACCAAAGGGAGCAATTCTGACACGGTTTGCGATGTATTTTCATGCGGGAGATCCTTATGTGACACAGAAAATGCTGGCAGAACAGAAGATTCCGATTCTCGGAGCGATTCAGGGATCAGGAAGCATAGAGGGTGGATCGTTCTCTATGCTTGATCCAAAGACCGCGATTATCGGACGTTCGGTTCGTATCAATGATGCGGGTATTGAACAGCTTCGTGCCCTGCTTTCTTATCAGGGAATTGAATTGATTGTTGTTGATCTGCCCGCATATTATATCCATCTGGATGAGGCATTTCTTCCGGTGGATAAGGATAAGATTCTGGTGAGTACATTTATATTGCCACACTGGTTTTTGAAGCTGCTGAAGGAGCGTGGTTATACATTGATTGAAACCGACATGGATGATCCGAAGCTTACGAATAATTGTATTGCTTTGGAACCGGGTAAGGTATTATTCTCAGAGACAGGTGTGCGGACACGTAAGAATCTGGAGAAGTCCGGCGTGGAGGTGCTTACTGTGGATATTACAGAAATCAATAAAATGGGTGGTGGCATTCACTGCTCTACACTGCCATTGAAGAGGGACAGTCTTGCGTAATGCAGGATCGATGTTACATACAAAGGAGGTACAAATCTATGATTGATCAGACACAGCGTGCATGGTGCCATGCAGTATCCCATATGTTTCCGTCGGAGGCAGAGCCTTGCTTTGAGACACCAGAGCTTCTGGAGAAATATTGGGCAGGAAGAAAATGGGGCATGAATAGTGAGATGGGGCAGCTTCGTATGGTTATGCTGCATCGTCCGGATGAGGAGATTAATACGATAGATGAAAGCAAGTATGATCCTTCATTAAATGCCATTGTTGATGTAGAAAAAGGATATTATTATGGAGGTAAGACAAAGCCGGATCTTGCAAAAATGCAGGCAGAGCATGATGCATATGCAGATGTGCTTCGAAAGAATGGGGTAGAAGTTATATACAATAACAAATATACAAATCCCGGTCTGGTAAACTGTATCAATACAAGAGATATTGGTACAGCGATTCCGGGCGGTATTATCATCGGCAGAGGTTCGAACCATATGCGCCGAGGCGAGGAGCTTGCAGCTACGCGGACGCTGGCAGAGATTGGAATGCCAATCTTAAGGACGATTCATGGAACAGGAACCTTTGAGGGCGGAAACTTCATGTTCTTAGATCCAAAGCATGCGATGTGCGGATATTCGACAAGAACGAATCCGGAAGGCTTACGGCAGTTAAGGGAAACGCTTGCGGATATTGGCATTGAATTGTTTATCGTACAGGTACCGGGACATGACCTTCATATTGATGGCATGATTACGATGATTGACTATGATCTGGCACTTGTGGATCTGCGTACAGTACCGTTTGCGTTGCTGGAGAAGCTGAAGGAGCTTGGAATCCGTTATATTGAAAAGGCACCGGATGAGCGTACAACTGCCATCAATCTGGTTCCAATCTGTGCGAAGAAGGTAGTCATGATCAAGGGATTTGAGAAAACGGCTGATATTTTGTACAAGAATGGAATTGATGTGATAGAGGTGGAATATGAGGAGTGTATGAAGAAAGGCGGTGGACTGCACTGCGGTACACAGGCGTTGATTCGTGATTTTGTATAGCGTGTGATTCAAAAGGCTCTACCCGTTTTGGGTAGAGCTTTTTTGTACTTGGAAATAGAGATATAGATATGCGGCTCCCTAGCTTGTAATCTGGTTGTGACGTATCCGGTAAATTAACCGCAGCGAAAGATATATGACAGAGCCAGTCCACGCAAATGGCTCGGCTGCAAAGATGCCGACCGGACCGACCAGGTAGGTAATGATAAAGGCAGATGAGACGCGGAAGGCAAACTGCATCAGCCCTGAAAATATCGGTGTCATGACATCTCCCATCCCCTGTAGGATGCTTCGGAAAGTATGGTGAAGATATAGGATATACAAAGGACAACCCAGAAAGAATAAAAACTGTGTGGCATAGTGAAAAATTTCCTCATACGTTCCTGGATCTGCCGAGATAAATAGGGAGAGCAGTGGTTTGTGAAACAGAATAACCAGCAGGGTGACGAATCCGGAAATGACAGCGGATACGCAGAAACTGGCAGAAATGCCCTGCTTAATGCGTTTGGCATTTCCTGCTCCATAGTTCTGTCCGGTATATGTCAGAAGTGCAGCGGCAAGCGCGATTGCTCCCATCTCCATCATGCCATAATACTTATTGGCGGCGGTATATCCGGCAATAAAGGTAGAACCCTGACGATTTGTCAGATATTGTATAAACAAGCCGCTTGTGGCAACGACACAGAATTGGAACGTCATTGGGAGAGAATACCGCAAAATGGATGCCAGGACAGAGCCGTTTGGTGTCAGATAGTCCTTCGTAAAGCGTAGATTCTCATTTCTCAAAATCCGCATCAGACAAATGCAAGTAGATACCCCTTGTGCCAATACCGTTGCAATGGCTGCACTTATGACACCCCATCCACAAACAAGGACAAAGAGTGCGTCGAGCACAATATTCGTAATAGAAGAAACAACCATAGCCATAAATGGAGTTTTACTGTCTCCATCTGCACGTAACAGGGCCGAGAATGTATTGTAAAACAGATTTAATGGAATCCCAAGATAGATGATCCGTAAATAATGATATGCATCCGTAATGATATCAGAGGGGGTATCTAATATTTTTAAAGCTGGCATTGCAACCGCTTGTCCAACCGCGAATAGCAGTATGGACAAAAGAATTGATAGGAAAATACACATGGCGGACACAGAAAATAGTCCATCTTTACTCTGTCTGCCCTTTTCCTGAGCAGCTTTGGTACAATATCCCATTGTGATTCCGTTGATAATCGAAGTCATAAACCATGCAAGCCAGTCGGCAGAGCCGAGTGCGGCAAGGGCTTTGTAACCAAGCACCTTGCCGACGATTATAGCATCTGCCAGCGTGTAAAATTGCTGCATGATATTTCCAAAGATCAGCGGTATTGCAAAACGTGTAATATTTTTCCAGGGAGTTCCTTTTGTCATATCCATAAAATCACCTGCCAATCTGAAATAAATTTATATATTAAGGAAGCAGTTTATCCAAAACACTGATACAGAAATCAATCTGCTCTTTTGTAACAATGCACGGGGCGATAAAACGAAGGACGTTGGAGTAGGTTCCGCATTTCAGGAGAATCAAGCCTTTGTCAACGGCTTTGTGCATGGTCTCGGCACAGAGGGCAGTATCAGGAGCATTTCCTTCCTTTACAAGCTCGATGGCAAGCATCAGACCGATACCACGCACATCACCAATACAGGAATGCTTTTTCTGCAATGCAAGTAATTGCTCCTTAAAGTAAATTCCCATAGAAGATGCATTGGCGAGAGCACCATCTTCCAGAACCCCGATGCTTGCAAGTCCGGCTGCGCAGGAGACCGGATTACCACCAAATGTACCGCCGTGTGCACCGGAAGGCCACTGTTCCATTATCTCTTTCTTAGCAATAACTGCGGATAATGGGAATCCGGCGCCTAATGCCTTTGCTGTAGACATGATATCCGGCTTTACACCGAAATGTTCATATGCAAACATTTTACCGGTACGACCGAATCCGGTTTGTACTTCATCGAAAATTAACATAATTCCATAAGTATCACAGACGTTTCTTACATATTGAACAAATTCCACAGGAGGAACGATATAGCCGCCTTCGCCCTGAATAGGCTCCATAATGATTGCTGCAACCATAGATGGATCAACAAGCTGTGAAAACAGAGAATCAAACTGATCAAAATATTGCTGTGGACAATGCACCCCATCATTCGTATATGGAGAACGAAAAAGATTTGGATATTCCAGAAAATAGGTGCTTGGAACCATCGGCTCATAATTTTTGCGGTAGGCAGAATTTGAGCCGGTGATGGCTGCAGTTCCCATAGTGCGTCCGTGGAAAGAACCCTTGAATGAAATGACAGCCGGACGCTTCGTCACATATTTTGCAAGCTTTAAAGCACCTTCATTTGCCTCAGCACCGGAATTTGAAAAATAAACCATCGTGTCTCCGCCAGTCAGTTCAACAAGCTTTTCCGCTAATTCTACATAGGATTCATAATAGACTACATTGTGTCCTGCATGAATCAGCTTATCCATCTGCTCTTTCGCAGCCTTGACTACTGTCGGGTGATTGTGTCCCAGATTGCATACGGCAACACCACTTGCGAAGTCAAGATATTTTTTGCCGTCTTCTCCATATAAGTAAGGACCTTCTCCTTTGACAACGCCGAGTGTTGTATAGCGACCGGCAACAGGCGGCATAACTTTACAACAGCGTTCATACATGGTTTCTTTTGTTTCCATATAAATACACCTCCTAATGGTAAATTGTTTATGGCTTGTATTATAACACGATATACTGTATACAGTACACCAGAAAAAAGACAGGTTTTAAAGAAGATAATTAAGTCAAAAAGGGTATTTAAAAAATAAAAGTAAGAAATGGAAAAAATAGTTGACATCACGCATTGAGACCTTTATATTAGCGCCTAAGGAACGGACAGACAGAAGAAAATAAAGTTCGAATCCTTAAGATCTCTATTGTATACAGTATTTCAAATACAGAAATACGTAAAACCAAGGAAGAAAGGATGATGTTTATGAGAAAGAAGATGACAGCATTGGTGATGTCTCTGGCAATGATGGCTACACTTTGTGCCGGATGTGGAGATACGAAAGAGGAGACAACCACTACAGAGGCAACGACAACTGAAGCAAGTACGGAGGCGACAACAACAGAAGCTGCAACGGTCGCAGAAGCAACTGCTTCCGATTCAGATTCCGGAGAGTATCTGACGGGAAACGAGGGGATTTATGAAGGAGAACATTTTATCGTAGGTATGTCTGTTGGATATACAAACTTTGAAGAGTATGATGCAACAACAGGTGAGCCGGTCGGACTGGATATTGATATCCTGAATTATATGGCAGATGATCTGGGCTTCACATATGAAATATCTGACATGAAGCTTCCGCAGATAGTAGCCGGTTTACAGGCAGAGCAGTTGGATCTTTCTATCTCGGGTATGTATGAGACAGAAGAGCGTACAGAGGTTATAGATATGTCAGAGAGCTATTTGACAGCAAAGTCAGCAATGCTGATTCGTGCAGAGGATGCGGACACAATTAAGTCAACGGCTGATCTGAATGGAAAGACCGTATGCTGTGATGTTGGAGAGGCTTATTATGAATCGGTTCTTCCGACAATCGAAGGTGCAACAGTCGTAGAATTTGATGACAATGCATCTTGTATCATGGCTGTACTTGGTGGACAGGCTGATGCGAGAATCATTGATGGTGGTGGTGCAAAGAATATCTGCGAGGAATATGATGGGCAGCTTACATACTTCATGCTGGATGACTCTATGATTTCCGGTATTGACGGAAACCACTATTCTATGGGATTTGTAAAGGGATCTCCGATGAAGGCAGTCTTCGACGCAGAGATTGAGAAGATGAAGAAAAACGGAGAGCTGAAGAAGATTATTGATCAGTGGTTGGGTGAAGGTATGTACGACTTTGACTAATCATTAAGAAAAATAACTACGCTGCTAATGAAGGGAGATTTGCTATGAAGTTAAAATTAGATTTTTCCAGTTTGTGGGCGTATCGGATGAGCTGGGTAAAGGGTCTTGAGAGCACATTACTGGTTACCTTGATTGCATTAGCGGTAGCAGTTGTAATCGCACTCGTTCTGGCTGCATTCCGCTTATCAAAGGTTAAACCATTGAACTGGATTGCATCCATTTACCTGTCAATATTCCGTGGTGTTCCACAGATTGTGCAGATTATGTTCATTTATTTTGGTATCCCGCAGCTAACCGGACACAAGTTTGCACCTTTTGTAGCAGGCTGGCTTGCTCTTGGCTTAAACGCCGGTGCATTCATGTCCGAGCTGTTGCGAGGAGGTATTCAAAGTGTTGATTATGGACAGAAGGAAGCAGCTGTGGCAATGGGAATGTCAGGGACAAGAATACAGTTTGGGATTGTGATTCCGCAGGCAATCAAATCGATTTTGCCGGGCTTGATCAATGAGGTAATTGCGCTGCTCAAAGGTTCTTCTTTGATTTATGCGATCGGTGCAGCAGAATTGATGCGAAATACCCAGCTTGTTATATCGTCAACATTCCGAAGCTTTGAATGTTACATTATCATAGGTGTTATTTACTGGATATTGGTTACAATTTTGACAACCATCGGCAGAAGAGTAGAAAGGTGGGTGAACAGAAGTGGTCAACGTTAAGGATGTATATAAAAGATTTGGAGATTTAGAGGTCCTGAAAGGTATATCACTTGAAGTAAAACAGGGAGAGGTCGTTTCCGTGATCGGCTCTTCCGGTTCTGGAAAATCCACGTTACTCCGCTGTATCAATCGTTTGGAGGAAGTAACTTCCGGAGAGATATATTTTGAGGATCAGGAAATCACGGGAGATAAGAAAAATGTGCGGGAATTGCGCAGTAAAATCGGAATGGTGTTCCAGAACTTCAATTTGTTCAAGCATATGACGATTATGAAGAACATGATTTATGCCCAGATGCATGTGAAGAAGGTTCCGAAGGAGGAGGCTGTCGAGAAAGCAAAGGTGTTGCTGGACCGAGTGGGATTGTTGGATAAGGCGGATGTATATCCGGTTACATTATCTGGTGGGCAGCAACAGCGTGTAGCGATTGCACGGACGCTGGCGATGAATCCGGATGTGATCTTATTTGATGAACCGACTTCTGCGCTGGATCCGGAAATGGTTGGAGAAGTTCTGGATGTAATAAAGGATTTGACGAAGACAGGTATCACAATGATTATCGTCAGTCATGAGATGGCGTTTGTCCGCGAGGTTTCCGACCGGGTTGTGTTTTTGGAACAGGGAGTATTGATTGAAGATGCTCCGGCAAAGGAGTTTTTTGATCATCCAAAGACAGAGCGGGCAAAAGCATTTTTGGAAAAAATGTTATAAGTTATTTTGGGAAGAATGGAGATGAATGACTATGGCAATGGTTGCTAGACCATATGAAGGATTAAATTCAGTCAGCCGATTATTTTCGGCAGAGATAGAGCCATCGTTTTTTGATGCGTCAAAAATGGAAGAGTACTGGGGTGCACACTGGGGCGTGAACAGCGAATACGGAAAGCTGAAGACCGTCTATATGCATCGACCGGGTGAAGAGCTTACAACGATGACAACGAAGGATTATGATCCCGAAAGAGATGCGTTGATCGGAGAAAATTACAGCTACTACTGGCGGGGACATGAGGCACCGAATATTGAAAGAGCACAGGCACAGCATGATTATTTCGCAGATGTGATTCGTTCCTACGGAGCCGAGGTTGTCTATACAAAGGATAACCCAATCTATCTTCGGAAGACGGTCAATACACGCGATGTGGCAGCTGCGGTTCCGGGCGGCGTGATCATCATGCGTCTGGCACCACATATGCGGCGTGGCGAGGAGCTGGTTGCCACGCGGACACTTGGCGGACGAGGCGTTCCGATTCTGCACACGATAACAGGAACAGGCATCATGGAAGGCGGCGGTGTACTGGTTATGGACTCGCATCATGTGGCGGTCGCACATTCACATCGCTGTACGCAGGAGGGCATTGATCAGTTAAAAATGGTTCTGACTCCGATGGATATCGAAGTAATTCCGGTGTCGGTTGGCGGTTATGCAATCCACATTGACAGTCTGGTATCCTTTATTGGACCAAAGATGGCACTGATCAATACGGAAAAGCTGCCGTATTTCTTCATTGAGCGTCTGCAGAAAATGGGATATAAGCTGATTGAGGTAGAGCCGGATGAGGGCTGGGCGATTAACTGTTTTGTACTGGAGCCGGGCGTTCTATGCATGATCGAGGGATATCCGAAGACAAAGGCAAAGCTGGAAGCAGAGGGCATCAAGGTTATTCCGATTCCGTGGGATGAGAACATCCGTAGTGGTGGTGGTCTGCACTGTGGTACCTGTCCGCTTATGCGGGAATATGTGTAGACGGCAATTGTGACTGATCAGGTTAAACTGTAAAATTGAGAGAGTCATATTCAGGAGGTGTTTGAATGAAAATAGGAAATACACCAGCTTGTGGAAAGGGTTCACTAATAGAATATATAGTGGCTGAGCCAGAACCGGAATTCCTGGATCCGGAGAGAATGGTTCGCTGCTGGGGAGCTCGATGGGGAGCAAACAGTGAGTATGGAAAATTAAAAGTTGTTTATATGCACCGACCTGGAAAAGAATTGCTTACCATGCGCAAAGAAGACTATATGGAAGAGTATGATGCGCTGATTGGACCGAACAGGTCTTATTATTGGGCTGGAAAAGATATTCCGAATCTTGAGAAAGCACAGGAACAGCATGATTATTTTACGGATGTATTGCGTAGTCATGGAGTTGAGGTTGTATATAGTGTTGATAATCCAGATCATTTACGGAAAACGGTCAATACGCGTGATGTGGCAGCTGCAGTTCCAGGGGGCATGATGGTATTACGTCCTGCACCATATATGAGACATGGTGAGGAACTGGTTGCGACACGTACACTGGGGATGCGAGGGGTTCCTATCCTTACGACGATTCATGGAACCGGAATGTTAGAAGGCGGCGGATTTATGATGCTTGATCCGGAGCATGCAGTTGTGACACATTCCTGTCGTTGTAACGGAGAAGCAATCGCACAGGTGCGTGCATTGTTGGAACCAATGGGAATCGAAGTGATTGAAGTTGCTGTGCCAGGATATGAGATTCATATCGATGGTATGTTGTCGATTGTGGGTGAAAAAACGGCACTTGTTAATTCCACATTGTTGCCATATACATTTATTACAAAGCTTCAAAGCCTTGGGTATAAACTGTTAGAAGTTCCAGAAGGTGAAAGTTGGGCAATCAATAATTTGGTTATAGAGCCGGGACTTGTCTGTATGATTGATGGGTTGAATGCATCCAAGAAATTGCTGGAACAGCAAGGAATAGAAGTGATATCGCTTCCATGGGATGAAAATATAAAGAGTGGTGGCGGTCCGCATTGCGGTACCTGTCCGCTTATGCGGGAATATGTGTAGGCGAAAGGATTTGCAGTATGGAAAAATTATGGATAAAATCACGGAGTGGAAACCCTACAATTCGTACAGCACCATATAAGGAAGATGGAATAGAATATCTTGGAGAATATGATGGTTGGTTTCGAGTATTTCGATTGTCGTGTGATGTGATTGCAATTAGTGAACCATATCATGCACAGGGTGTATTTTCTTTTTTGATCTTTGGAACCGAAAAGTCAGTTCTTTTAGATACAGGTCAGGGAATGGGTGATATAAGACCATTAGTTGATAAATTTTTACCGGAAGATTCGACGTTGATGGTTGTTAATACGCACACACATTTTGACCATGTGGGAGATAATTACCACTTCGAAAAAGTTTGGATTTATGATGATCCTGTGGCAATTAATTGTGCAGAACATGGAATATCAAATGAACTATTGAAACCAGAATTGAAAGAATCTTGTTTTTATGGGAAAATGCCAGAACAGTTTGAACCAGCGTATTATTTTATTCATCCATTTTCTTATGATTTATTGGAAGATGGAGATGTGATTGATCTGGGAAATCGGAAACTGCAGGTAATTCATACCCCCGGGCATTCCGAAGACGGAATTATGCTGTATGATGAAAAATATAAACTGCTGTTTACCGGAGACACCTATTATCCTGGAAGATTATACCTGTTAAATAGCTGGGATCAAATTGATATTTATATTCAGACATTTCAAAAGCTGGAGGATATGAATCTGGATGTAGAATTATTGATTCCATCGCATAATTTTCCGCAAGACGATCCACATATTTTATCTGTAGTGATGGCTGCATTGAAAACTTTGAAGCGTGGAGATGGACCTGTCGGTCGCTATATGGAAGATTTCGGAGATTGGGTACGTGGATACGACTTTGATGGATGTACGATTGTGCTACCGTCTAATTGATTCTTTGGTATTGCAAAATGGATAGTGTTTGTTTGAAGGAAACAAATGGAGGAATTCATATGAAAAATAATTATGTAGTTACAATTACAAGACAGTTTGGCAGTCTTGGACGACCAATCGCACATCAGTTGTCGGAGAAGCTTGGAATCGAATATTATGATAGAGATATTGTAGAGACAACAGCAAAGCGCATGAATCAGCGTGTGTCTGTCATCAGTGATGCAGAGGAAGTCGCAAAGTCTTCCTTCTTTAAGATGCGGTTCCCACTTGGTACAGAGGAAAGCCGGATACAGGATGAAATCTTTGATGTGCAGCAGAAAATCATAACAGAGCTTGCGGATAAAGAATCCTGTATTATTGTTGGGCGATGCTCAGATTATGTATTGCGTAATTATAAAAATGTCATTCATATTTATATTTATGCGCCATATGAGGCGCGCATCAATAATTGCGTGGACTATCTGCATATGACAAGAGAGGATGCCATAAAGGAAATGACAACGGTTGACAAGGCACGTTGTGCATATCATGAGAAATATGCAGGCTATGCACCGGATGATTTCAACCACAAAAATTATATGGTGGACAGCAGTGTGCTCGGTGTGGATGGAACAGCAGAGGTATTAGCGGATATCGTGCGAAAAAAATTCTGTATATAAAACAGCTTCACAAAAAAATTTATATTATAATTGGACAGGCAGCTTTCAGGCTGTCTGTTTTTCTGAAATTTGTGAGAGTATGGTTGAAAATACATCTGATATTCTGTATAATGTATACAATAAAGACAGGGGGAATGCATGATGCCAAAATTACCATCCATATCGAAAGATACACTATCGGATAAAGCCTATCATATTATCAAAGAAGCAATCGTATCAAACCAGTATAAGCCGGGAGACCTGCTTGTTGAGGAGTCGTTGGCGGAGCAGTTATCAATCAGCCGTACACCCATTCGTGATGCATTGAAGCGGCTGCAGTTCGAGCATATCATCAAACCAAACAGCAATGGAAAACTAGTGGTATCTTCTGTTTCGCAGGAGGATATACAGAATGTAACAGTTGTGCGGTGCAATCTGGAGAGTCTTGCAATCTCTTTGCTGGATGGCAGGATGGATGCAGAAAAGAAGAAAAAATTAAAAAAGCTTGCCGATAAATGTGCGGCAATTATGAAAAATGGAATAGAAGGAAAGGCGTTGGAATATCTGGAGGCAGATTATGAGTTCCATATGTATATCGCGGAATGCTCCGAAAATTCATTTTTATATGATATGATTGACCGCGTGAATTTTGTTACAAAACGGTTCCATATCTTGTCGGGAACATTGGATCTTTATATTCAGACGGCATTAGAGGAACACCAGGCAGTTGTGGATGCAATTATGGAAGATCGATACCGGGATGCAGCAGTTGCGATGGTGCGGCATCTGAATCAGGTTGGTTTAAGAATGCCTGCAAAATAGGGAAATAATTATAAAATCGAAAGTTTTCAGGTGAAAAAGTTTCAGGAATTCAAAGAACTGTGTCAAGCTTGACACGGTTCTTTTTTAACAATATACTGTATACAGTATTTAATATACGAAAGCAATAAAGGAGGGATCATATGGATATATATAGTGAAGTGGAAAAGATAACAAAAGAAATGGTTGCCATTCCAAGTGTGAATGGAACTTCTGGCGAAAAGGATATTGGTGTTTATATTGAGAATTATCTGCGCAGTATTCCATATTTTGCAGAACATCCGGATCAAGTCATTGTAAAACCGTTAAAGGGGGATGCGCTTGGGAGAAGAAATGTATTTGCACTTTTAAAGGGCACAAAAGGTACCTCGAATCGGACGATTATTTTACATGGACATACAGATACGGTGGGCGTCGAGGATTTTGGTATTTTAAAAGAATATGCATTTGATCCAGATCGATTATTACAGGAACTCCCGAAGGTGCCGCTTCCAGAGGATGTCCGCAAAGATCTGGAAAGTGGAGATTATATGTTTGGACGGGGCTGTTGTGATATGCAGAGTGGCGACGCTGTATATATGGCGGTTGCCCGTGATCTGAGTACCCATTTGGAGGATCTGGATGGCAATTTGCTGTTATCTTTTAATCCGGTTGAGGAAAATATGCATACAGGCATGATCGAAGCGGTTGATTTTCTGATTGAACAGCGGGAAAAAAATGGGCTGAACTATTTGATGGCAATTAACAATGATTATACCTGTCCTTTGTATGTCGGAGATAAGCATCAGTATATTTACACCGGAACGGTAGGAAAATTGTTGCCATGTTTTTATATTCTTGGAAAGAATTCTCATGTTGGACAATGTTTCGAGGGATTTGATGCATCTATGGTTGCGGCTGAGCTTGTAAAACAGATCAATCTCAATACATTATTCTGTGATGCGTATGACAATGAGTATTCTTTACCGCCATCTGTTTTGAAGATGACAGATCTGAAAGATTTTTACAATGTGCAGACCGCACAGGAAGCGTTTGTATATTTTAACTATTTTGTCCATAATGCCAGTGTGGAAGAAATCGTTGATAAATTGACAACAAGTGCCAGAACAGCACTGATTAAAGTCGAAGAGACCATTGAGACGGAATCGAAAAATTATTATGCGCTTGCCGGAATGCATTATGAGCGATTATCCTATCAGCCAATGGTTTATACATATGCACAGGTGTATGAGCTGGCAAAGGTGAATTACGAGGGAGATATCGATGCGATGCTGGATGCATATACAGAGTCTTTGCAGAAATCCGGGACAGACAGCCGGGATATTGCAATGCTTGTGACAAAGAAGGTTACTTCATATGCAAAGGTAAAATCTCCTGCGATTGTGCTATTTTTTGCACCGCCATATTGCCCGCATAATACGTTGAAATATGAGTGCCCAGAGGAGAATGCATGTCTTAGTGAGTTGACAGAGCTTATTACAGAGTTTGGAGAAGAAGAGAATTTGGATTATAAAATCCTTCATTTCTTCCCAAGCCTGAGTGATAGCAGTTACCTGAAAGTAGATGATCCACCGGCATCCAGAAAATTGCTGATGGAGAATTTCGTAAAGAAGGATCGCTTGTATCCGGTAGATTTTGATAAAATAGCGGACTTGAATGTATTTGCAATCAACTTCGGTACCTATGGAAAAGATGCACATCAGTGGACCGAACGAGTATATAAACCATACACTTTTGGAACCTTGCCGAAGTTGGTCGAGAAAGCGATCTATCGTTTTCTTGGATAATCCCCTCTTCTCACGTGTAGGACTGTGCGACTTTACCCGCGCAGTCCTTTTAAAGTGACAAAACTGTCACTTAGTTTGTCACGCCCCCGTAACTTTCATCGGGTATAGTTATAAATAGAAAACAACATAACCTATTCTATTTATTCTACACGATTAACAACAGGGGAGCGATATGGAAAACTACACCAAACTTTCAATCAAATATCTAAAGTTTCAGAAAAAGCGAACTATCCTGACGATCCTAGGCGTCGCCTTAGCGTCAGGAATTCTGTTCGTGATATTAACCTTGTATTTCAGTAATTTCATCAATACCCGCGATGCACTTCGCAAGCAGGCAGATTACGAGATCGTGCTTCTGCCGAAGCAAAATCAGGATGTCTCGGCATTGCTCAAACAGGACTTCGTGAAGACGGCGTATCGTGGAAAATACTACGATTATTATTCGAACTCCTATATTGAAAATGCAATCTACATTAATGTGAAAAATCCTTACCGGTTGGATGCAAATATGGAAACGATCGAGCAGACCTACGGTGTGAAAGCGCAATTAAACCAACAGCTCGCATCCTACTATTTGCAGGGCGACACCGGAAATGATACATACATTATTCTTCTGATGTTCCTGCTTTTGTCGTTCGTGATCGCAGTCATTGGAGTCGGAATCATCCGGACAACGATCCAGTTGAATACGATGGAACAGATCAAAGATTATGGAATCCTGCGTTGTATCGGAGCAACACAAGGTCAGCTAAGAAGTATTATATTTCGGATGGGATGCATGCAGGAGTTGCTTGGAATCCTTGGTGGAGTCGTGATCGGATTCCCAATTGCATATCTGGTTGGCTTATCTATGAGTATCAAGGTTCGCCCGCATGTGCTTCCATTTCTGTATGTGCTGATTGTCTTTATCGGAGATATGTTCTTCGTTATGGATGAGAATGGAAAACTCGTAAAGAAGATTTCGCCAATCGAGGCGGTGCGCGGGCAGACAAGTGGAAC
>CAVKUW010000021.1:0-37594 GCA_963659815.1 Butyricicoccaceae bacterium | reverse complement strand
AGCCAATCTGGGGTGATGATTACTCAATCTGCTGTTGTGTATCTGCTACACAGACTGGTAAGGAAATGCAGTTCTTCGGAGCTCGTGCAAACCTTGCTAAGTGTCTCCTGTACGCTATCAACGGTGGTAAGGATGAGAAGTTCCTTGACAAGAAGACAGGTAAGCCAATGCAGGTAGGTCCTGACTACGCTCCTATTACTTCTGAGTACCTTGACTATGATGAAGTACTTGCTAAGTACAAGCAGATGCTTGACTGGTTAGCAGGACTTTATGTAAATATCCTGAACCTGATTCAGTACATGCATGACAAGTACTACTATGAATCAGCAGAGATGGCATTGATCGATACAGATGTACGTCGTACATTTGCTACAGGTATTGCCGGATTCTCACACGTTATCGATTCCCTTTCAGCTATCAAGTATGCTAAGGTTAAGGTTATCCGTAACGCAGAGACAGGACTTGCAGAAGACTTCGAGATCGAAGGCGAGTTCCCTAAGTATGGTAACGATGATGACAGAGCAGATGATATCGGTGTATGGCTGCTTCATGAGTTCCTTACAGACATCAAGAAGAGACACACATACCGTGATTCAGAGCCTACAACATCTATCCTTACAATCACATCTAACGTAGTTTATGGTAAGTTCACAGGTAACCTTCCAGATGGTAGACGTGCTTGGACACCATTTGCTCCAGGTGCTAACCCAAGCTACGGTGCTGAGACATCAGGACTTCTTGCATCTCTGAACTCAGTTGCTAAGATTCCTTATGAGTGGTCTTTGGATGGTATCTCAAATACTCAGACAATGAACCCATCTGCACTTGGTCATGATGAGGCTGAGAGAGCTGAGAAGCTTGTAAGCGCTATGGATGGATACTTCGATCAGGGTGCTCACCACTTGAACGTAAACGTATTCGGTAAGGATAAGCTCCTGGATGCTATGGAGAACCCTGATAAGCCAGAGTACGCTAACTTCACAATCCGTGTATCTGGATACGCTGTTAAGTTTATCTCTCTTACACGTGAGCAGCAGCTCGATGTTATCAACAGAACATTCCATGACTCACTTTAATTAGAAGTTTGTCAAAAATGTTTTTGATAGATAAGTAATTCACTGGAGTCCCGGAGATACTATCTCCGGGACTTTTTATAAAAATAAAATGTTAGAGGTGGAAAATGCCGGAGAAGAAACAGATTTTAGGTTATATTCATTCAACAGAAAGCTTTGGAGCCGTAGATGGACCAGGTATCCGATTTGTAGTATTTTTACAGGGCTGTAAGATGCGTTGTAAATACTGTCACAATCCGGAGACGTGGAATCTGGTAACCGATTACACGAAGCTCTATGCAGACACAACGGATGAAAAGGAACGAGAAGAACTCGAAAAGAAAATTGAAGAGAACACAAAGCTGCTATTGGATAAAGGTGTCAAGGTTGAAGCGAGAACTCCGGAAGATCTGCTCAAGCAGGCACTTCGTTATAAGCCTTATTGGAAGGGCGACGGAGGAATTACCGTCAGCGGAGGCGAAGCACTTCTGCAGATGGACTTTTTGATTGAATTCTTCAAGCTTGCAAAAGCACAGGGAATTCACACAACGATTGATACAGCGGGCAATCCATTTACAAGAGAGGAGCCTTTCTTCTCGAAATTCAATGAACTGATGGCGCTCACTGATTTGTTCCTGCTTGATATCAAGCAGATTGAGGACGACAAACACCGGGAGCTGACAGGGTTCTCGAATAAGAATATATTAGACTTGGCACAGTATCTCTCCGATCAGGGCAAGCATATGTGGATTCGACATGTCCTTGTGCCGGGTGTAACAACCGACGAAGCAGATCTGAAGAAGACATCTGAGTTTATCAAGACTTTGAAGACGGTTGACCGTGTGGAGGTATTGCCATACCATAAGCTTGGAATCCAGGAGTGGGAGCGCCTTGGAATCCCTTATAAGCTCGAAGGAATTGATCCTCCAACCGACGAACAGCAGAAGCTGGCAAGAGAGATTCTGGACGCAAAGTAAGCTTTGCAGGTAGGATCAACATAAGATATTTTAGAAAATGAATGAGACTGCGCAATATTCAGAAAGATGAGTATTGTGTAGTCTCATTTTTGTTTTAGAAATGGAATAAAAATACAGATTTGGAATAGAAATGTAGGCTGTAACGTGCTATGATTTCATACAGTTAGTCGAGACAAACAAACGTTGCATATGGAGAGAATTGGAATATGGATGAGAGATTACAGGCAATTATCAAGCGAAGTAAGTATCTGGAAACGCTGATAGGAAGAATTCCGCCGGAGATGTTAACCTTCTTCTTGGACAAATTGCAGATAGAAATATCGGAGTTATCTGGAGAAGTAACACATTTAAGAATGGGACAAAATGAAGAGTATATGAATTTCGTCACACCATTAGAGGGCATCGAGATTCAGGAATATTATATGGCAGGAATGGATCAGATGCCGGGGCATGAACGGGCACAGGCGATGAATAATACAACCGTGATTCATTATTGTAACCGGGGACAGGCAGAGATTCGGGTACAGGATGGCAGATATGCGTATATGAAGCCGGGAGAATTCTGTATCGAGTGGCATCAGCAGGCTGGAAAGCAGTTTGATTTCTATAACGAATCCTATGGTGGGCTGGAGATTATAATGACGCTGGATGGTATCAGTGATGTGGATGAAGCATTGCTCCGGCGGTTTGGAATCGATCTGGATCTGATACAGGAAGCGTATGACCGGAATGATGATTATTTTATCGGACGATGTACGGACAGGCTGCGGGCAGCCTTTGAAGTTTTGGCGGAGAGCATACAGGACGGCAGGAGTGAGAAAAGCACGTATCTGATCTCCACATTGTATGTATTGAATCTGATCCAGACGGAGGAGATTCCGAAGCTGGAACAACAGTTTTATCTGACGAAGGGACAGCGGAAGATCGTGCAGGAGATCCATGACCGCATCGTGCAGAATCTGGCGGAGGATATCTCCATGACAGAGCTCGAAGCAAGCTATCCGGTCAGTAACGTCTCCTTGAATAAGTATTTTGAGATCGTATATGGAAGTACGATCAAACGGTATATGCAGAATCTCCGGATGCAGGAGGCGGCGAAAAAGCTTGTGACCGGAACAGATTCGGTTGCCGATATCGCACTCGCAGTCGGGTATGAGAGTCAGAGCAAATTCGGTACTGTATTTAAGCGGAAATATGGACATACACCATTGGAATATAGAAGATTATATGGAGGAAAATAAGATGTTTATTCAGATGCAGCACGCAAAGAAAAGCTATGGAAAGGGCGAAAGCGAAGTACACGCATTGGATGATACGGAGCTTGCTTTAGAGCAGGGCAAGATCTACGTGATCTTGGGACCATCCGGTTCCGGAAAAAGTACGATATTAAATATGCTTGGCGGTCTGGATTCGCTCGATTCGGGAAGTATTACTGTGGACGGAAAGGAGATTTCCAAACTGAAATCAGGCGAGCTTACGAAGTATCGCCGGTCGGATGTCGGGTTTGTATTCCAGTTTTATAATCTGATCCCGGATCTGACAGTGAAGGAAAATATACAGGTCGTATCGGACATTGCGAAGGAACCATTGCCACTGGATGAAGTGATGCAGGCAGTGGATATTGAGAAATATAAGGACCGTTTTCCAAACGAGCTTTCCGGTGGACAGCAGCAGAGAGTTGCAATCGCACGTGCGATCATCAAGAATCCGAAGCTTCTGCTGTGTGATGAGCTGACCGGAGCACTTGATTCCAAGACATCCAAGAATGTGTTGAAGTTCGTGGAGAAGGTCAATGCGCAGTTTGGCACGACCGTCGCAATCATCACCCATAATGAAATGATCGCCGGTATGGCAGATGGTGTGATCCGGATCAAGGATGGCAAGGTTGTCGCAAACAAAGTAAATGAGACGAAGATTCCGGCAGATAAGCTGGAGCTGTAAGGGGTGGCGACATGACATTAAATAAGAGATACATACGAAATATCAAACAGAATCTGTCTTTTTATATCTGTGTGATGCTCCTGACAGCGGTTACAATCATTTTATATGTTGCATGCAGCGGTGCCAGCCGTGGCGCGGGTGATTATCTGGACGAATTCTTCGCGAAAAATCACGTGGAGGATGCACAGTTTGCGACATATCAGAGTATCGACAAGGATGCACAGCAGACACTAGCTGAAAAGTATGATGTGACGATCGAAGAACAGTCATACGCAGATTTTGATGTGGATGATCCGGACTGTGATGCGCGGGTTGGAAGTGATATTGCGGAGGAATATACGATCCGAGTATTTGATCCTACTGAGAAGATCGATACCTATGAGGTATTGGAGGGCAGTGATGTGCAGGCGGATGATGAAATCCTGCTGACACCGCGGATGATGTCGTTACGTGGATTGGAGATCGGAGATACGATCGAGCTTGGCGGAAAGCGTTATACGATCGTCGGTTCGATGGCACGCCCGGATTATTTATCTCCTTATATAAATAATTCGGATAATATGTTCCAGTTTGATGTGTTTGGCTGTGCGATTGTCAGCAAGAAGGCATATGAGGAGATAGAACAGGCAAAGAAGAACACTTATTACAGTGTGATCTATGGAGAAAATTCCGACGAGAAAGCATTTCGGAAGGCGGTTCATGAGGATTATTATATCCTCTCATATATAGCAGCCACGTCCAATATGCGAATCCGGTTGGCAAGAAATGAGATCAAGACACTGGACATGTACACAGGCATGATCCTGCCGGTTATGGTGCTGTTCATCGTGCTTTTGATCGCAATCGTGCTCGGCAGAAAGATCAAGTCCGAGGCAAAACAGATTGGTGTGCTGAGCGCACTTGGCTATGGCAAAGGACGGCTGGCACTGCATTACGGAATATTTGGACTGATTCCGGGCGTTGGCGGTGCGCTGCTTGGAATCCTTTCCGCAATCCCGCTTCGGGATGCCATGATAGAAATGATGTTTGGCAACAAGATAGAGAAGCTGCCGATTGATTACAGTTCTTCTGCACAGCAGATGATATATGCGTGCCTGATTCCGGTCGTTGCATATGTGCTGGTTGCGATGCTTGCGGCACTTCGGGTTCTTCGGTTAAAGACGGTGGAGCTTCTGCATGGAAATGGCGGCGTGAAGCGGCATAACCGGATGCGCATGGCGAAATCAAAGCTGAAATTCACAACGAAGTTTAAGCTTCGGGCACTGATTGGAAACTGGTCACGAAGTCTGGTTGTAATTTTCGGTGTCGCAGTTGGCGGAATTCTGATGATATTCTGTTATGTGTGCGTGGATTCACTGGAAAATTTCTGTGACAAGTCTGTGTATGAAGTCGGAAGCTACGAGTACGAATATTTTCTGACCGATATCCGCACAGAACCTGTGACCGATGCGACTCCGATTATGATCGGAAATTTCGGTGTGGAAGGCAGCGAGACCAACATGGTGTATATGGGTATGGATAATAATCCATACATGGAATTGAAAAACACGCAGGGCGAGGAGCTGACGCTGACGAAGGGAAAGCATTACATATCGGCGATGGCGTCCATGCTCTATAATGTGAAGAAGGGGGAAACACTTCAGTTCTACAATCTGGCAACGATGGAGGAATACTCGGTCACGATTGATGATGTGATACAGAATGACTGTCAGAGTATCCTGTATGGAAACTGGGCGGATACCTGTGCATTTATGGATGTTCCGGAAGGCAGCTACAATGCGCTGATGTCAGACAAAAAGCTGGATCTTGAAGAATCCGAATATCTGTCCTGCCTGTCCAAGCAGGCGTTGTCCGATCAGATCAATGAGATCACAGTCAGCATGAAACAGCTTATCAATATCAGTCTTGTCTTTGCTGCCGTGATCATCGTAATCAGTATCTATCTGATGGTGAACATGCTGATCAACGAGAATGCATCGTCCATCTCGATGCTGAAGGTGCTTGGCTATGAAGACAAGGAAATTAACCGGATGATCATTCATATATATCATATTCTGATTCCGGTTGGATTTGTGCTGAGTGCGGTTGGCGGTGTGGTATTCTGCCGGATGAATTTTGAGGCGAGTGTCAGCACCTACAATACTTATATCGAGACGGTTTACAAGCCGCAGGGATTCATAATATTCGCAGTTTTGCTGGTTGCAAGCTATGTCGTATCTCTGTTGTTGCTTGGGCGGAAGGTGAAGCGGGCAGATATGATCGAGAGCCTGAAGGATAACCGGGAGTAAGAACATTTTTCTATAATTAAGAAGCTGTACATAGTTACGATTCGTGCACAAATGAATGTATTGTGTATCGATCGTAAGTATGTGCAGCTCTTTTGATATAGTTAAAAATTATAGCAAACAATTATTTTTATGTATGGCTGTCTGTATTGACATAACAGAGGAAGCGCGTTATAATCTGAAACCATGAAAGGGAAATAAATAGTATATCAGATAGGAAAAGTAGGAATTGAAAGCCTGCAAGGGAAAGGAAGTACGTCTATGGCAATCATCCAGATACAAGATGTATCCAAAAAATTTCAGACAAAGGACGGCGAAATTGACGCGTTGAAGCATGTGACGCTCGACATTGAAGCCGGAGACATATATGGTATTATCGGTATGTCTGGTGCAGGAAAGAGTACACTCGTACGATGCATCAACCATATTGAGGTTCCGACCGAGGGAACTGTGATCGTGCAGGATAAGGATCTGAGCAAGCTTTCCGAGAAAGAGCTTCGCAAGCAGCGGGAGCATATCGGAATGATCTTCCAGCATTTCAACCTGCTGATGCAGAAGTCCGTATTGGATAATGTATGCTTCCCATTGTTTATTCTGGGGAAGTCGAAAGCAGAGGCAAAGAAGAAAGCCTATGAGCTTCTGGATATCGTAGGTCTGAAGGATCGTGCCAAAGCGTATCCATCCCAGTTATCCGGTGGACAGAAACAGCGTGTGGCGATTGCAAGAGCTTTAGCTTCCGATCCACAGATTCTTCTGTGTGATGAGGCAACGAGTGCGTTAGATCCACAGACAACCTCTTCGATTCTCGCATTGCTGCAGGATATCAACAAGCGGTTTGGGATCACGATCGTCGTAATCACACACCAGATGGCAGTTGTCCGGGAAATCTGTAACCGGGTAGCAATCATGAAGGATGGACAGGTAGTCGAGAACGGAAGTACCGTGGAAATCTTCAATCATCCAAAGTCAGAGGTGGCAAGAGAACTGCTCAGAAAGGATGACGGCGGAGATACCGCTGGTGATGATCAGCAGACAGCAGGCCAGATTCAGGACGGAACGAAGATACGAATCGTATTTACAGAGAACTCCGCATTTGAACCGGTCATTGCAAATATGATCCTGACATTTAAGGAGCCAATCAACATCCTGAAAGCAGCAACCAAGAATGTCGGCGGCGTGGCAAAGGGAGAAATGATACTGGAGATTCCAAATGGTTCCACGAATGTGAAAGCGATGGAACAGTATCTGATCGATCGGGGACTTGAATTAGAAGAGTTGTCGGAGACAAAGACAGGAGGTGCGTTCTAATGTGGACTGAACAGGTTCGTTCCATGATTGGAACAGGTATTCTTGAGACGTTATACATGACAGTTGTTTCAACTGTTTTTGGATATTTATTTGGACTGCCGATGGGAATTCTCCTCTGTATCACAGATAAAGAGGGATTGAAGCCAAACAAGGTGATATATAAGATTCTGGATGTGATTGCGAATATCGTGCGAAGCATACCATTTTTGATCTTATTGATCCTGCTGATTCCATTTACAAGACTGTTGCTTGGAAAGAGCTACGGTTCGACTGCAACGATCGTTCCACTGACGGCAGCGGCGATTCCATTTATCGCAAGAATGGTAGAGTCTTCGCTGAAGGAAGTCGATTATGGCGTTATCGAAGCGGCAAAGGCAATGGGCGCGAGCAACAGCAGAATCATCTTCAAGGTATTGCTTGTTGAGGCGAGAACTTCCCTGATTACAGGCGCAACGATTGCAATCGGAACAATCCTTGGATATTCCGCAATGGCAGGTGCAGTCGGTGGTGGCGGACTTGGTGATATCGCAGTCCGTTACGGATATTACAGGTATCAGACAGACATCATGCTTGTTACGGTGGCGTTACTGATCGTGATCGTACAGGTATTCCAGTCGGTCGGTATGTTAGTTGCAAACCGTCTGGATCGCAGAAAATAATTTGCAATATATGCAGGATTCGGAATGTGCACACCGGAAGCTGCTTATATATAAAGTAATTGATGGTTGGATAACTATTTCCAATGATCACAAAAACAGGAAAGAGAGGACATGAATTATGAAGAAATCAATTAAGAAATTACTCGCACTGACACTGACAGGCGCATTTTTAGTAGGAGCACTCGCAGGCTGCGGAAAGAGCGGCGAGGATGATAAGACAATCAAGGTTGCAGCATCTGCAACACCACACGCTGAGATTCTGGAGTATGCAAAGGATAAGCTCAAGGAGCAGGGCTATGATCTGCAGGTAACAGTCTTTGATGATTATGTAAAGCCAAACGAGGTTGTAGAAAGTGGCGATTTCGACGCAAACTACTTCCAGCATGTACCATATCTTGAGAGTTTCAATGAGGAGAAGGGTACACACCTTGCAGTTGCAGGCAAGATCCACTATGAGCCATTTGGTATCTACCCGGGAACAAAGAAGAGCTTGGATGAGCTTGCAGACGGCGATTCTATCGCAGTACCAAACGATACAACAAATGAAGCAAGAGCTTTGCTTCTTCTGCAGGACAATGGCATCATCACATTGAAGGATGGCGCTGGTATCAACGCAACTGTCAATGATATCGCTGAGAATCCTCACAATATAAAGATCGTTGAGCTTGAGGCTGCACAGGTAGCCAGAGTTGTTGATGAGACAGCATTTGTCGTATTGAATGGTAACTATGCACTTGCTGCTGGATTCTCTGTAGGTAAGGATGCCCTTGCTTACGAGACAAACGATTCCGAAGCTGCTAAGACATATGTAAATGTAATTGCAGTGAAGGAAGGCAACGAGGACAGTGCAAAGATTAAGGCATTGGTAGATGTATTGAAGTCTGACGATGTGAAGAAGTACATCAACGATACTTACGATGGAGCAGTTCTTCCTTACGAGGAGTAATCAGATAGAATTTGAATCAGAACAACATATAAACCACATACAGACGCTCTGCGATGGGATGCATTTCCTATGGCAGGGCGTTTTGTCGTTGCAGGATATATAAAATAGCAGATGGAAATTGCTGGAAACAAAAAAATCTAAAGTAAATGTCTTTAATAAATAGAAAAAATAGAGAGAATTATCAATTTAACTCTTGTTTTTTTCGAGAAATGTCTATAAAATAGAAAAAAGACGGTTTAAATGCATAATTTATACGATGCAAATAAATGTGAAAGGTATAAGGTAGCTGAAATGAAGAAATACAAGGATATGAGTAAAGACGAGTTATTGACATTAAAAGCCGCTCTTATGGAGGAATACAAGGAAGAACAGGCAAAGGGTCTCAGCCTCAATATGGCAAGAGGAAAGCCTGGATTCGCCCAGTTAGCACTTTCCATGGAGATGTTAGATGAGATTAATAGCAAATCTGATATGCGTACCTTGCTTGGAAATGATACAAGAAACTATGGCGATCTGGATGGTATCGGAGAGTGTCGTCAGCTTATGGCAGACATGATGGAAGTCAAGAAGGAGAACATCATCGTATATGGTAACTCCAGTCTGAACGTGATGTACGATACAGTTTCCCGTTCAATGACACATGGTGTGAATGGTTCGACTCCTTGGTGCAAGCTGGATAAGGTCAAGTTCCTCTGCCCGGTACCTGGATATGACAGACATTTTAAGATCACAGAGTTCTTCGGTATTGAGATGATCAACATTCCGATGAATTCCGACGGACCAGATATGGATCTGGTTGAGAAATATGTAAATACCGATGCAGCAGTCAAGGGAATCTGGTGTGTGCCAAAGTATTCAAACCCAACCGGAATCGTATATTCCGATGAGGTGGTAAGAAGATTTGCAGCATTAAAGCCAGCAGCCGAAGACTTCCGTATCTTCTGGGATAATGCATACTGCATCCACCATCTGTATAAGGATCAGCAGGCAGAAATCCCGAATATCTTAGAGGAGTGTGCGAAGGCTGGAAATCCAGACATGGCATATATGTTTGCATCAACATCGAAGATCACATTCCCTGGTTCTGGTGTCTCTGCACTTGCAACTTCTACAACAAATGTTGAGTTTATCAAGAAGCAGTTAACAGTACAGACGATCGGACACGACAAGATCAATCAGCTCCGTCATACAAGATTCTTCAAGAACATTGACGGTCTGAAGGCACATATGGAGAAGCATGCAGACATCTTACGTCCAAAGTTTGAGGCAGTCTTAAATGAGTTCGATCAGGAACTTGCAGGCTTGGAGATCGGTTCATGGGTAAAGCCACTCGGTGGATATTTCATTTCCTTTGATGCACTCGAAGGCTGTGCAAAGAAGATCGTTGCAATGTGCAAGGATGCAGGTGTGGTACTGACAGGCGCCGGTGCAACCTATCCGTATGGCAAAGATCCAAAAGACAGCAACATCCGTATTGCTCCATCATTCCCATCTGTCGAAGAGATGGAAGCAGCTGCGAAGATCTTTGTGCTTTGCGTGAAGCTTGTAAGTATTGATAAGTATTTGGAAGCATAAGCTTGTCAGCGCTGTAATAAAATAGAAAGTATTTGAATCCCGGTGTGTATGATATGCACCGGGATTTTTTGCATGGATTTAACAGTATTCTGATAGTTTTATGATAGAACCGGATAATGGTATCTGATAGGATCAATCATAATTGGGAAGTGTATGCAATCGCGAAGAGGGCCTTGGATATTTGTGATTGCTGTTTCGTAATTGGTGTATCAGGATGGAGAATAAGATATGTACGATGATCAAAGAAAAATTATGACAGACTGGTTGGACAAACCGGTGATCCATAACCGGAAAAAAATCAGAGATAAATACAGACAGGACATACAGACAATGGGGCAAAAACAGTATATCAGTGCTGCGGAAGATATGAAACTTCGAGAGCTGTTACTCAGTCCGCAGAATAAGGTGGAGGACACACGAAATGAAAAAAATGGATGTTCGCTCTTATTGTTCCTTGAAATATTTTTTACCATTGCAGTATTGATTGCCAGCCTTGCGGTGACAGTTATGCCGCAAGCACCTGCGGGGCGGACGATGGCGGATGCGATATCAGCGTTCTTCTTTATAGAGATCCCTTTGTGGCTGCCATTTTTGATCATCATGAACAACCGCAGTAAATTAAAAAAAGCAGTTCAAAAAGGTAATTTTGAAAAATATAATTTTCAGATTCGGGAAAAGGTATATCAGGAATTTTGGAACGAAGATTATATGATAACAAAGCATTATATTGAGATTGCCGGTATGTATGTGCCAATCCGTGAAAACCTCATTACAGGTCTTGCATGTTGGCAGACGATCTCTGTTGTGTTGATCGAATATAAGGGGATTTACTATTTCTCTTATCTCAATCAAAATGTGTTTTACAATGATAACGAAGATGACCGTTGGTGGAATGATTTATCACGAAAAAAGACATACTAATTTCACAAATAAATGGAGGAATTTGTATGAAGAGTCGAATCGAGACATTGAAGGAATATTTGAAGCGCCTTGGAAATGGAGAGCCACTGGAAGATGTGCGGAAAGACTTCGTGGAAGTGTTCAAGGATGTTGATCCTGCGGAGATCATGAAGGCGGAACAGGAGATGCTTGCGGAGGGAACACCGCTTTCAGAGGTGCAGAAGCTATGTGATGTGCATGCCGCACTTTTCCATGGAAAGACACGGGAGGAACAGATTGCGAATGCGGAAAAGGCTGTGAATGCATCGGTGTTGCGAGAAGAGCGGGAGACAAAGACGCGGGAGCTGGCACAGACCCAAGGACATCCGCTGTGGCTGTTTGCAAATGAGAATGGTGCTCTTGCTATGCTGTTAGAACAGGCAGAGGAGAAAATCAAAGATGGCAGTGCGAATAAGAAGACGTTGGAATCGCTGCGAGGCATCTCGATTCACTATGCGAAGAAAGGAGATCTCCTGTATCCGGTTTTGAATGTGCGGTATGGGATATCCGGACCGGCAAGTGTGATGTGGACGGTTGATGATGAGATCCGGGATGAAATCTCATTTCTTGCGAAGATGAATGATAAGGAATCCGAATGGCAGGAGCGGTTTGCAACGGTAGTGGCACGGGCACAGGAAATGATCTACAAAGAGGCAAATATTTTGTTTCCAAACTGTGCGGCAAATTTCACGGAAGAAGAGTGGATAGGTATCTACCATGACCAGAAGGATTATGCGGTTTGTTTCGGCGTGGAACCGGAGATCTGGCAGAAGGCAGAGGACAACCAATATGTGCCGGAGACGTCGCTTACAGAGACGGAAATCCGTATGCCGGGCGGGCATCTGACGATTGCACAGCTGATCGCACTTCTGAATACGATTCCGATGGAGATCACATTTGTGGATGTGGACAATATCAATCGTTTCTTCAATGAAGGACCGAAGGATTTCAAACGTCCGGGTATGGCTATCGACCGGGAAGTATTCTCCTGTCACCCACCGAAGATTGAAGCGACCGTGCGAAGAATTATCGGAGAGTTCCGTGCAGGGGCATTGGACGAGGTTCCAATCTGGATGGGCAAAAACGGAAAATGCATGCTTGTCAAATACATGGCGGTACGCGATAAAGAGGGAAATTATCTCGGCACGCTGGAGCTTGTGCAGGATATGGGATTTGCGAAGGAACATTTTCAGAAGAAGGAAGAGAAAGCGGAGCTGTGGTAAGTGGGAAAATGGAAAATAGAGAGAGTAAGATCTCCTGGAAGTTATATTCTGGGAGATTTTTGTATGAGTTCAAATATATTCGTAGATGGACTTTTGCCTGCAGATATGGTAATTTAGGGGTACGATTAGAATAGATATAGCCATTTATAAAATGGTACAGCGTAAAACAGAGAAAAACATAGTACAGGAAGTTGAAAGACTGACGATGTGAGGCAGACATATGAACAAGATCGAAGAATATTACAATAAATTCAATGAGGAAAAACGATTAAATTCAAGGCATGGGCAGATCGAGTACCGCATCACGATGAAGTACATTCATGACTATCTGGATGTGCGGATGCAGGAGTTGAAGGTTACGAACCGGGAAGATATCAAGATTCTCGACATCGGTGCGGGAACCGGACGTTACAGTGTGACACTCTGTGAGGAAGGCTACGATGTGACAGCCGTGGAGCTGGTGAAGCATAATTTAGGTATATTGAAGCAGAAGAACAGCAATGTACATGCGATGCAGGGAAATGCGCTGCATCTGAAGAAACTGGAAGATAATACCTATGATCTGACACTTCTCTTCGGACCGATGTATCATCTGATGACAAAGGAAGAGAAGATTCAGGCGCTCTCCGAAGCGAAACGCGTGACGAAACCGGGCGGGATTATATTAGTCGCCTATGTGATGAATGAGTATGCCGTGGTCGTATATGGTATTCAGGAAAATCACATTGAAGAAAGCGTGAAGAATGGAACATTGGATGCATCGTATCATACGGTACCTGCGGAGGATAGTCTGTATGCGTTTGAACGGATTGAGGACATCGACGGCTACAACGAAGCGGTTGGATTAAAGCGGGAGAAGATACTGTCACCGGATGGACCAGCCAATTATATCCGCCCATTTGTGAATCAGTTAAGTGAGGAGAGCTATGAGCTTTTCGTGGCATATCAGTTGAAGGTGTGTGAACGACCGGATTTGATCGGAGCAGGGGCACATACGGTGGATATACTTCGTAAGGAATTATGATGCGCAGCTTATCAAGCAATTACGTGGTGACGTAGGATATAAGGAGAAGAAAGAATGGAACAAGGAAGCTTGCCGGAGCGCTATCTGTCGCGTTCGGTGATTAAACATATACGAAGATTGAATCCGAAGCTTTCGGTATCGGCAGCAGTCGGAAATGATTATGCGAACCTGCATGGAAGCGTAAGTGCAGATGGTATCGGAGATACGCCGTGGATCGCATGGGTGAAAGCGATGAATAATTTCGCATGCTCGGGCGGACAGATCGAGGGGGCACGTCTTACCATGCTTCTTCCGCAGAAGGTAAAGGAATCCCAGATCAAAGACTACATGGCGGATTTTAATGCTTATGCAGAAGCAAAGAATATACAGCTTCTGGGCGGTCATACACAGGTATCGGAGGCATTTGTTCGGGCGCAGTTTGTTGTGACAATGCTCGGGCAGTCGGGCGATTACCATGCGGATAAAAAGAAAATCAAGCCGGGCTATGATATCGTAATGGTAGGGCAGGCAGGCTTGATGGGTGCTAATATGATTTTGAAAGAAAAACGGGAGGAGCTGCATATGCGGTTTCCGGATTTCTATCTGGATATGGCATGTATCGAGGAAGCTGCGTATAGCATTGCGGATGCGGCTCGGATGATTGCAGGTTCCGGTATGGATATCTGCTATCTGCATGATGGATCATCCGGCGGTGTCTATGGTGCCTTGTGGCAGATGGGTGTCTGGATGGATAAAGGCTTTGAAATACAGCATGTAAATATACCAATCCGGCAGGAGACAATCGAAATTTGCGAGTTTTTTAATATTAATCCGTATCTGCTTGATGCAACCGGGTGTCTGTTTGCAATTGCGAAAGATGGTAAGAAGCTGGTAAAATATTTGGCACAGCAGGAAATTGAGGCAGCTGCGATTGGAGTTGTCACGGAGAAGAAGGAGAAGCTGATCATGGTGAATGAGCTGGAGCATCGGTGCCTGTCTCCGGTGAATGGGGATGCGATACATAAGGTATTGGGATGAGGATAAAGGGATGAATAAACTTGATTTAAAGAAGATGACTGATAATATAAGGGATGGTGTAATTACGGTTATTGTGTTATGCCTTGCCTTTGGAATCAGTCTGTTTTTCCAATATATATTTAAAGTACAGGAACATATTACAACGGTATTTGTGTTTGCGGTATTTATGATTTCTTTAGTTACAAGAGGATATGTTTTTGGTATTCTGTCGGCAGTTATAGGAACCATGGCAGTAAATTATGCATTTACATTTCCTTATTTTTCTTTTGATTTTATAACACCGGTAAATTTGGTTTCAGCCATTATCATGATTGTTATCTCTTTTTTTACAAGTACGTTAACGACAAAACTGAAAAAAAATGAGGCGATGCACGCGGAGAGCGAAAGGGAGTGCATGAGGGCAAATTTGTTGCGGGCTGTATCACACGATTTGCGTACCCCTTTGACAACTATTTATGGCTCCAGCACAACGCTTCTTGAAAATGGCAATGCTATGAGCAAGAAACAGAAGATGAAAATAGTTGAGGGTATCAAGGAGGATGCAGAGTGGCTTGTTCGCATGGTTGAAAACCTGCTTTCGATTACCAGAATCGACAGTGGGCAAGTGAAAATTATAAAAACACCAACGGTACTTGAGGAGCTGATTGACTCAGTTATCATTAAATTTAAGAAGATGTATCCGGGACAAAAGGTTAAGCTTGATATTCCGAATGAAATGGTTATTATTCCGATGGATGCTATTTTGATACAGCAGGTTATTGGAAATTTATTGGAAAATGCCGTGAAGCATGCAGAGGGCATGACAAGGCTGACCCTCCGTGTATTTACCATTGGGAATAAGGCTGTTTTTGAAGTGAAGGACAATGGATGTGGTATTGATGCCAGACATCTGGATACAATTTTTACAGGTTATTATATATCCGGAGAAGCGTCTTCGGACGGGCGAAAAAGAAATGCAGGAATTGGTTTATCGGTATGTGCGACAATTATCAAGGCACATGATGGTGATATTACAGCCGGAAATGCTAAGACAGGAGGTGCAGTATTCCGTTTTACACTGGAAACGGAACGCGGACAGTATGATTAAAAACAGATATAAGATACTGGTTGTTGAGGATGAAGTGAATATTCGTAATCTGTTGGCAACTATGTTGAACACCTCCGGTTATCAGACGATAATTGCGGGATCCTGTGCCACGGCAAAGACATTGTATAATTCGTATCTTCCAGATCTGATCATACTTGATCTTGGTCTGCCCGATGCAGATGGAATGAAGCTGCTGGAATATGTGCGCGGAAAATCTCCGGTACCGGTGATCGTGTTATCTGCCCGTTCAAATGAGAAGGATAAGGTGACTGCGCTTGATGAGGGTGCAAATGATTATGTGACAAAACCATTTGGCTCAGCTGAATTGCTTGCCAGAGTGAGAACTGCTCTCAGGAACAACCGTTATAGCTCAGTTGAAGGGAGGCTGCCGGGAGGAAGATTTGTTTTAAGGGAGTTGGAAATTGATTATGATGCACGGCAGGTATATATTAAGGGTAAAAAAATAAAACTGACACCGACAGAATACAATATTATTGCATTCCTTTCGGAAAACTGTGGAAAGATGATGACATATGCGTCCATTATCAAAGCAGTATGGGGGGGGGATGCAAATGATGGTAGCATTAAAAGATTACAGGTCAATATGGCGAATATTCGCAGAAAGTTTGGCGCTCAACCTGGAAAACCAAGTTATATCATTAACGAGCTTGGCGTTGGTTATCGTATGAATATAGAAAAAAAGTAAAATCTACTCTTTACTCTTTCTTAACCGGAATAATGTTATACTCAGCTAAGGTAGAATTTTCTGCCGGTATACGCTAAACATATAGGATAAGGGAAAAGAAAGGAAGAGATTAATTTATGTTGTCGGGAGATCAGATAGTGCAGCTCGTTCAAAGCCTGATATGGCTTCTTGCAGGTGTAGGAGTTTTTATTGTTGGTATGAATTTTATGGGAGACGCTTTGGAAAGAAGTGCCGGAACCAGCATGAAAAGATTTCTTGAAAAAATAAGTAATAATTGTTTTTCGGGAGTAGGTATCGGAGCCGGTGTGACAGCGATTATTCAGAGCTCATCTGCTACATCAGTTATGGTAATTGGTCTTGTAAATGCGGGTGTTATGACACTTATGCAGGCTACACCGATCATTATGGGTGCCAATATAGGAACGACTATTACAGGCGTATTGGTGGCTATTAAAAATGATTATTTCAATATGGCAATGTATCTTCTAGCCTTTTGTGGTGTAATGATGGGGTTCATACAGAAAGAAAAGGTGAAAATTGCAGGCTGTCTTTGCAGCGGACTTGGTTTGATTTTTGTCGGGTTAAACATCATGAGCAGTGAACAGGCATTTGGTAATCCGCTGGTTGAAGCTTTATTTACGGATATATTCAGCATTATAGATCATCCGCTGCTTCTGATTTTGGTAGGCGTGATTTTTACGGCATTGATCCAGAGCTCATCAGCATCGACCGGCGTGGTTATCACAATGGTGGGATCCGGTGTTTTGCCGCTTGAGCTTGCACTGTTTATTGTGCTTGGAGCGAATATTGGTACCTGTGTTACAGCACTGCTTGCGTCGATTGGTGCAAATGCTAACTCTAAAAGAGTTGCTCTGATACATTTTACGTTCAATGTGATTGGAACGGTTCTTTTTACGGCAATTATATGGATATTCAGAGATCCGTTTGTTGATATGCTGGTTTCCTTTTTCCCGGGAAACGATACAATGTCACTTCAGATGCGGGTATCAGTGTTTCATGTGATTTTTAATGTGACCACGACCTGTTTTCTTCTTCCGTTTGTAAAGCAGCTTGTTAAATATTCTTGTGTGGTTATTAAGGATAAGAAGAAAGAAACAAAAAATCTGGCTTTAAAATATGTGGATGACAGACTTCTTATGACACCTGCCATTGCACTTGGGCAGGTTAAGAAGGAAATTGACTATATGATTTCGCTGGTTGAGGAAAATATGAAGATTTCGTTTGTTGCGATGGATACGGGGTCATCTGAACAAAATGAAATGGTTCTTGATAATGAGGAAATCATTGATTATACAAATAGTGCACTTACAAGATTTTTAATTAAATTGTCTGCGGACGTAGATGAAAGTGATGAAAAAACAATAGGGGCTTACTTCCATGTTCTTAATGATCTGGAGCGCATCGGTGATCATGCTGAGAATTTCCATGAGATAGGTACTGAAATGATTGAGCGAAAAATCAGCTTTAGTGAGCATGCATGCAATGAGATCAAAGCAATGCGTGACAATGTGATGCAGATGATGGATATTTCAAAGGATGTATTTGAAAATCAAAGCAGAGACAGACTTCCTCAGCTTACCGGGCTCGAGGAAAGTGTGGACGATGAAAAAAAGGAACTTATATCAAAGCATTTTGCACGGCTTGCAGATGGAAACTGTAGCGTAGATGTCAGTCCATACTATTCATCGGTTATTTTGGGACTCGAACGGGTCGCAGATCATCTTGTGAATATCGGATACAGTATTGTGAACCCTACAGGTTCTCAAAAAGAATATAATTAAAAAGCAAGGTGTGGTGTTTTGCACTGCACCTTGCTTTTCTTGGATTTAACCAACAAGCCACTTGTATTTTTCCACACTGTAAAGTGGGATGAGAGGGAGAAGAATAGGTGTAGACGTTACATATTTTTGGTATTCCGGATCTGTACCATAGTTTTTATTCTGTCGGATTTCCAATCGTCTGGCACCGCCAAACATGATATAGACAATGCATATCCAGCCGCCTAATGCCGCAAGACATTGCCATACTCCGTGCAGTGCGGTCACACCGGATACGAAAACTCCGGTCCAGATCATAACCTCTCCAAGATAATTGGGACATCGGACAATTTTGAAAAGCCCGACATCGCAGAAACGCTTAGGATGTTTCCGCTTGTAAGCATTTTTTGTAAGATCGGAAGCAGATTCCAGAATAATGCCGAGAAACATAAGAATCGTTCCTATAATGCTTGCAACATCCGTTTTTGTGTGATTCTCCAAACGAAAGAAAATAGGAGATGTTTCACAGACGTAAAGAAAAGCACAGCTGATCCAGATAATGATTTTCAAAACCATTTTCATATCTGATCCATCCTTGATTTCTGTTTTCATTGTATTCTGATAGGATGCGCTTTTTCTTTCACGGATCAGCAGATATCCACCGAGACGAAGACCATATATGATGCAGAGCAGGGATAATACAACGGTTATAGGCGACAGATGTTCATGGAACATAATGAGCATTGCAACACCGATACCGACCATAGAAAAGCCATAGCCAAGTGAAATAAACCAGACAAACTTTTTAAAGCCAATAGAACTGATTACAAGAGCAACAAGAAGTAAAATTAAAAATCTCATAAAAAACCTCCCTAGTATAAGAATGAACGATACATTATATAAATACACTATAGCACTGATTCCGGAAAAAAGAAACTTTTTATGTAAAAGAAATACCGGAAAGAAATACCGGATTTTGAAATGTATTGTAAATGTTGTACGCAAATGATATTATTCTTATAATGAGCGTGTGAGAAGAATTCAAGGTAATGGCACCTGCTAAAAGATAGAAGATGATGAGTAAGTTGTAATAGTATAGCGAAGAAAATAGGTGAATTATCAAGAACATTTTCGAATAATATGAAAAAATAGGGAGTTTATACGGTATGAAAATCGGAAGTCATGTTGGAATGAGCGGCAAAGAGATGATGCTCGGTTCGGTGAAGGAAGCGTTATCTTATGAAGCAAATACATTTATGTTATATACAGGAGCCCCACAGAATACGCGCCGAAAGGACGTGTTGGAGTTGCGCGTGGAGGAAGCGAGGGAGCTGATGCGCGCCAATGACATCACAGAGTTTATAGTGCATGCGCCGTATATCATTAACCTGGCAAATACTGTGAAGCCGGAGATCTACCGGTTGGCGGTTGATTTTTTGAAGACTGAGATTGATCGAACTGCTGCGATGGGAAGCAAGACGCTTGTTCTGCATCCGGGTTCTCATGTCAATGCCGGTGTCGACGCAGGTATCGCGAGTATTATAAAAGGGTTAAATGAAGTGCTGACCAAGGATACGCCGGTGCATATCGCACTTGAGACAATGGCAGGAAAGGGCAGCGAGATTGGCAGAAGCTTTGAGGAGCTGGCACGCATTTACGATGGCGTTACTTACAATGATAAGCTGCGTGTCTGCTTCGATACGTGTCACACGAATGATGCGGGGTATGATGTGGCAAATGATTTTGACGGTGTGATGGAAAAATTCGACAAGATCATTGGTAAAGACCAGATTGCTGTGTTCCATATCAACGACAGCAAGAATCCGCGCGGAGCGGCGAAGGATCGCCACGAGAATATCGGACTTGGTTCGATTGGGTTTGACGCATTGTATAAGATCGTATGGCATAGGGATTTCTTAGAGGTGCCGAAGATTCTGGAGACACCATATGTGAAATCACTTGCAGATGCGAAGAAGGCATTTCCACCATACAAGGAAGAGATTGACATGCTCCGAAGTGGCGAGTATGATGCGACGAGAATTACGAAGCTTGCGGAGTAAGGCGTCCGAATAAATACAGACATATTGCGAAAACACACATGGAGCCGTCAGGCAACATGAAAAACAAAGAATCGAGAGTAGGAAATATGGCAGTCAGAGATGAAATTATAAAGACACTGGAAGAAAACAGAGGCACCTATCTGTCTGGCGAGCAGCTTGCGAAGAAACTATCTGTCAGCCGGGCAGCAGTGTGGAAAGCAATCCGCAAACTGCAGGAGGATGGGTTTGCAATCGAGGGCGTGAACAACAAAGGCTACAAGCTGGCGGAGGACACGGATGTATTGTCGGTGCAGGGAACAGCAAAGTATTTGGATGTCGAGTGCCCGGTGCGGTTGGAAGTGTTCCGCTGCATAAATTCCACGAACCTTGCATTGCGCGAGCGGACGCATGAAGAAGAAGGTCTGGTGCTTGCCGCAATGGAGCAGACGAACGGACTCGGAAGATTGGGACGGCCGTTCAAGTCACCGGCAAATACAGGAATCTATTTCAGTATCCTCTTGAAGCCGCAGATTGCAAATCAGGAAGTGACGCTGCTCACGACGATTGCCGCTGTGGCAGTCTGTAAAGCAATCGAGAAATACACGGACAAGAAACCACAGATCAAATGGGTAAACGACATCTTTATTGATTCGCACAAGGTATGCGGCATTCTGACGCAGGCTGCATTTCAGATGGAAAACTTAGATCCTGAATATGTGATCGTTGGAATCGGAATCAATCTGTATATGCCGACGGAAGGATTTGGTAAAGAACTGGAGAACATCGCAGGATCTGTTCTGCAGGAGCAAAGCGGCGACATCAAAAATAAGATTCTGGCAGAGACGCTTAACCGCTATTTTTATTACTACAAAAACTTTGCCAAGAAAGAATTTATCGCGGAATATAAGAAACGTAGTCTGGTTCTTGGAAAAGGTATCCGTGTCGTGACGAAGGATGGTGAGCGTAAGGCGACTGCCCTTGATATCGACGACATGTGCCATCTGCTTGTCGAGTACGAGGACGGCACCCACGAAAACCTCTCAACCGGCGAAATCAGTATTCGGCTGCAGTAATTGTAAATTTAATTATCAATGTGAGGATAAGAGGACAGAAGTATCACAGGCAATAATGATACTTCTGTCCTTTTGTTATGTGATTGATAAAATATCTCAAATTACGCAAAACACGTGATATTCAAGGAAAAATTGGATATAATATGTGTGTACTTTATGCTAAACCGAATAACAGATAAAAGTGATAAAACAAAGATATCTGTTTTAACAAAAACAAATTGTGAATCCTAGAATGTATATCACATATTTCAATATTGATTCATGAAGATATACGATATGTTTGATACTTAGAACTTCTTAGTGTCAATACATTGTATATAGAATGAATCATATTGAAATATGTGTTGAAGATATTTAGGATTCACAATAGGTTGTTTGAGAAAGGAGACACATATTATGAAGATACTATTTTATGACGCCGCAACCTACGACGTGGAATCCTTCGAGAAAGAACTCACCCATTTCCCGGATATCGAGATCATCTACCACGAAGTTGATATCTGTCCGAAAACCGTATCCCTCGCACAGGGCTGCGATGCGATCTGTGCATTTGTAAACTCAGATTTAAGTGCACCGGTATTGGAGAAGCTTGCAGAAATAAACATCAAACTGGTCTTGCTTCGATGTGCCGGATTTAATAACATAGATTTGGAAAAGGCAAATGAACTTGGTATCACGGTGCTCCGTGTGCCGGGCTATTCTCCAGAAGCGGTTGCGGAGCTCGCAATTACATTAGCGCTTGCGGTCAACCGCCACGTGCACAAAAGCTACATCAAGGTGCGGGAGAACAATTTCAGTCTGGTAGGATTAACCGGCGTGAATTTCTTTGGGAAGACCGCAGGCATCATCGGAACCGGAAAGATTGGTGCGGCAATGTGCCGGATCTGCCGTGGATTTGGTATGCGCGTGATTGCCTATGATATGTACCCAAATAAGGAGCTGGACTTTGTGGAATATATGTCACTCGAAGATGTACTGAAGCAAAGCGACTTGATTTCCCTGCATTGCCCGCTCACAGATGAGACCTATCATATGATTAACAAGGACACAATTGAGCAGATGAAGGACGATGTGATCTTAGTTAATACATCCCGTGGTGCACTGGTCGATTCAGAAGAATTGATTCAGGGGATTCGGCAGGGTAAATTCTTCGGTGTTGGTCTGGACGTATATGAAGAAGAGGGTGACAATGTATTTGAAAACCGGGAGGACGAGCTGTTACAGCATTCCATTACAGCCAGATTGCTGTCATTCCCGAATGTCATCATTACTTCGCACCAGGGCTTCCTGACGCGGGAGGCACTTGCGGCAATCAGCCAGACAACACTGCAGAATGCAGTTGATTATGAGAAAGAAACAATTCAGCCAGCCAATCAGATTAAATGGATTTAAAGACTATGGCAACAATAGGAATGGGTTGATGTATGTATTACACATATATCTGCCCATTTTTGTTGTTTTTATCAAAATCATGTAGATTTAAAAATGAATCTATGATAGAATGACTCTTATCTGCTGTTTGTAGAGAAAATTAACTAGAATGGACAGCGTACAACGGACAAGACGCATGATACAGAATTCTTCGGAATATGTATGTATTGTGGGTCAGTAATGAAAAAGAGAGGGAAAAAGGATGGAAGAGAAGAAGAGACACTCGTTTGGTGGATCAATCGGATTTGTGCTTGCGGCAGCAGGTAGTGCGGTTGGTCTTGGAAATATCTGGCGGTTTCCGTATTTGGCAGCCAAGGATGGAGGCGGATTATTCTTAGTCGTCTACATCATTCTGGCATTGACCTTCGGTTACACGCTGCTTACTACGGAGATTGCAATCGGCCGGAAGACAAAGCAGAGTCCGTTGACAGCATATGGTAAACTGCGAAAAAAATGGGGATTCCTTGGAGTGATAGCCAGTATCATTCCGGTTATTATTATGCCGTATTATTGTACAATCGGTGGCTGGGTAGTGAAATATTTTATGGTGTATGTAACGGGACAGGGAATTGAGGCTGCACAGGATGGATTTTTTACCGGATTTATTACATCACAGTGGGAACCGATTATTACATTTATAGTATTTCTTGCTGCGTCTGCATTTATAGTATTTCGTGGTGTCAATAAGGGTATTGAGTCATCATCTAAGATTATCATGCCAATCCTGCTTGTGATGGTATTCGGAATTGCGATCTTTTCACTTGTATTAAAAAATACAAATGATGCAGGTGAGGTTGTAACTGGTCTGGAAGGCTTTAAGGTCTATGTGATACCGAATCTGGAGGGAATAACGATTGGTAAACTGTTTTCTGTCTTGATTGATGCGCTTGGTCAGTTATTCTTCAGCTTATCGGTTGCGATGGGAATTATGATCACATATGGTTCATATGTAAAGGATGATGCTAATCTTGGTAAATCGATCAACCAGATTGAGATTTTTGACACGGTAGTTGCTTTTTTGGCCGGAGCCATGATTATTCCAGCGGTATATGTATTTATGGGAATCGAGGGAATGGGATCCGGGCCGAGCCTGATGTTTGTATCCCTGCCAAAGGTATTTGCAGCGATGGGGTTTGCCGGAAATGTAATTGGAGCCGTCTTTTTTGCTATGGTTTTGTTTGCGGCACTCACGAGCGCGGTATCAATCATGGAGGCAGTTGTATCAAGTATCATGGATGCGTTCCATACAAGCAGAGCAAAGGCTGGCACGATCGAGGGTCTCTTCGCACTGGTTGTTGGCATCATTGTCTGTCTTGGATATAACAAGCTGTACTTTGAGTTCAAGCTTCCGAATGGCTCAACGGCACAGATCTTGGATATCATGGATTACATCAGTAACAATCTGTTGATGCCGATTGTAGCACTTGCAACCTGTATTTTGATCGGATGGGTAATCAAGCCGAAGATGGTAATCGACGAAGTAGAGAAGAGTGGCTGTAAGATGGGTAGAAAGCGGCTTTACATCGCGATGGTAAAGGTAATCGCTCCGATCTTCCTGATCCTGCTTTTGCTGCAGACACTTGGAATTATGAAACTGTAGGGGCAAAAGGAATTTCTGAAAGGAAAATCCGTGGAGTAAACATAATTAGGGCATAGATCCCAATGTATTTATGAGCAGACCATTGGAACACGCTGGTACTTAATGAGCAGATCAATTACTGACAAATAATCAATAATTATAAATCTGCGAATTTAGTACCACTGCGTGTGGAAGTGAGCGAGAGCGCGTCTGCGTTAAAACATTGGGATCTATGCCCTTTTAGTATTTGTCTCCGCGGAGATAACTTATAAAGTTTTGATTGTATCAAGCAGATTCATTGGGATATTCATATTCCCCCGTCCGATTCCCATCTGGATATTCGGCTTTACAACTCCGTGGAAATCCGAACCACCGGAGATAGCCAGCCCATATTTGGCAGCTAGTGAACGAAGCTTCTCACTCTCAAACCGGTTGTTGGAAGAGTGGAATGCCTCAAGTCCTTTTAATCCGAGTGTATTCAGATACGCTAGTAATTCGTCAATCTGCGCATAGCCAAGGTGATAGAGCAAGGGATGCGCCAGAAATGCCGCTTTGCCATAGGTTGTTAAGATATGCATGGCTGTCTCGCAGGTAACCTGCGGTTTCGGCAGATAATATTTACAGCCGATGCCGATGTATTTGCGGAACGCCGTATCCTTGTCTTTGCAGACACCTTCCTCGACGAGAACTCTTGCGAAATGTGCCCGCGTGATAACGCTGTCCGGGTTGCCATGAAGCAGCTTCTCCATCGTGACAGGGAGTCCGTCTGCCTGCATCATCGCAACCATTTTCTCGTTTCTTCCCTCACGCGCTTCCTTTAATACGGCAAGCTCCTTTTGAAGTTCCGGGTTCTTATAGTCCATATAGAAGCCGAGAATATGAATCTCACGGTTGTTATAGTAGCAGGACAGTTCGATGCCCGGCACAACCTCCAAAGGCTTGTCCTTGGTATAGTCCAAGATTTCTGCCACGCCATCGACGGTGTCGTGATCGGTCAGGGCAATCGCAGAAAGCCCCATCCGCATCGCCTCGTCGGCAACCTCTGTCGGTGTCAGAGAACCGTCGGACGCGTTGGAATGTACATGTAAATCGATTCGTTCCATATCGTCAACCTCCTTGTACTCGTGATTATTTATTCTTCAGAATATTCAACAGCTCATCCGGTGAGAATGTATATTTCGTATGACAGAAGTCACACACAACCTCAATCGGCTTGTTGTCAGCGATCATAGCTCCAAGTTCTTTTCTGCCAAGGCTGATGACCGCCTGCTCGACACGCTCCTTGCTGCAATCACAGACATATGCACATGGCATGGAATCCGTCAGCTCCACATCATAGCCTTCAAATAATTTGCGCACGATAGCTTCCACAGACATGCCCTGCTTGAGCAGTGTGGTGAAAGAAAATCCTTTCAGACGTTTCTCCAGCTCGTCAATCAATGCGTCTTCTGCAAATGGCATCAACTGAATGATAAAGCCGCCGGCATTTGCTACGGAAGTATCATCGTTAAACAACACGCCCAGAGCAACAGAACTTGGAATCTGGTCACTCGTTGCGAAATAGTAGGTCAGATCCTCTGCAATCTCGCCGCTCACCAGATGCGTGTCACCGACATATGGCTCCTTCAGACCGATATCCTTGATGACACTTAAGACACCGAGATCCACAGCTTTTGCAACGTCGTTTGCCGGAAGCATAACCTCTGGCTCGCTGACGTAGCCCTTGACATGTCCATTCGCATCGGCGGTGACAAGCATACCGGAGATCGGTCCCTGACACTGGATGCGGAGTGTTAATTTGTCGGTATCGTTTTTGCACATTGCGCCCATCAGAACGCCTCCGGTCAGCAGTCTGCCGAGTGCGTTTGTAACAACCGGGCTTGTGTGATGTGTAATTCTTGCTTTTTCTACGGTATCAGTGGAGTTGCAGGCGAAGAAACGAACCTGCTTGTTCGCTGCCATACCACGAATAATTGTATCTGCCATAAATTTATCCTCCTAATAAAACGAATGTAAAATATATAAACTACTCCAAATATTGTTTCTTGGAATTTGCATTTCGTGTTTCTTTCGCAATCATATAGATCCGCTCACAGTTCTCGTCCGCCGGCTCATGTGTAAATGCATCATAGGCGGCAAGCAGGGTAAGACCGGAATCGGCTACGATCTGTTTCATCTGCTTTAGTGTGTACCCTTTTTGCACATGCAATTCCTCGTATTTGCGGAACAGGTTATCTTCGGCATCGGAATCCGAAGGCTCCTTTACGAACAGACTTAGAGCAAGCTCGTTGATCGCTTCCGCTTCATCATAATAATTATCCCAGATAAAGCTGATATCATCCCGATCTTCGGCGATTGTCGCTTCGGCTACGACATCCCGGTAATAATGCTCGGTATGAAAGTCGAAGATGAAAAGTCCGTCCGGATCAAGATAGTTATTGACAAGCGAAAATACATGCGTAAGCTCTTCCGGTTCGGTAATATAATTGACGCTGTCGCAGAGACTTACAATGGCTGCGACGGTTCCGTATAATTCAAACTCGCGCATATCCTGACACAGGTAGAGCGACGAAGAGTGATTCTGTTCCCGCTTTTCATTTGCAATATCCAGCATGGCAGGGGAGTTGTCGATACCGATCATGTCGTACCCGAAATCTGCCATACGCTCGGTTATATTTCCGGTTCCACAGCCGAGCTCTGCAAGAATGCCGCTTGTAATATCATATGCCACAAGCAGGCTGTGCAGATAGTCTGCCCATGCGTCATAGGGAATGTTGTCCATGAGCGCATCGTAGACAGCAGCAAAATTTGAATATGCTTCAGCCATAGGTTACCTCCTTATTTTTCGTAAACACTAATGTTAAATTATAAAATAAAAGATAGTGAAAAACAAGGAAAAATCATATATAATGAAATGCGTGCGCATGATGATGGTCATGTGGGATTTGGAGGATTACGATGAAAGATCAGATTCAGACAATAAAATTAAAGAAGGAAAAGCATGCATTTTCGTATTGGCGCATCCCATTTTTTGCGGGCGCGGGCATCTATCTGGAAGTGTTGTTTCATCTGGTGATTTACCAGAAGCTGGAGAGTACGAGCATCTATCCGATTTTATTCGGTGCCACATTGGGGCTTTTCTTAGCGGCACTGACTGTATGGCTGCCGCGCATCGGAAATGAAATCATAGCGTATGTCGGTCTTACGGTGTTTTGTGTGTATGATATCGTGCAGTTCATTTATTTCCGGATATTTGGAACATTCTTAAGTCTGGTGTCTGTTGGCGGCGCCGGAAACGCGATGGATTTCAAGGTCGTGATGTTTGAGAAAATCCGCCAGAATATTGGATGGATGTTGCTGCTTTTACTGCCGGTGATCGCGTTGATTTTGCTGCGCGTATTCCTGATAAAGTTTGACAAGCCGAAGATGAAAATAAGGCTTATAAGTGTGGCAGGTGCGATCTGCCTGTGCGCCATTTCCATCCTTCTTCTGAATGTGCAGGGACGTGCGATGTATTCGCCATATCAGTTGTTCCACAACCAGTATGTGTTAGAGCTTTCGATGAACAAGCTCGGCGTGTGTGTAACGACGGTGCGGGATGCGCAGACGATGATCACGGGTGGAAAGAAAAATGTGACATTTACTTTGGATGATACAGATATGCAGTCAGACGATGCGGCAACCGTAAGTGATGCGATGGAAGCTACGGCAACCGATACGGATGCGGCACCTGTGTATGTGGAGCAGGTTGATCCGGCGGTCGATTTTAAGAAGCTATATCAGGCAACCGAGGATGAACAGTTGAGGAATCTGTCCGCTTATTGTGCACAGCAAACGCCAACGATGCAGAACGAATATACGGGCATGTTCGAAGGGTATAATGTTGTCTGTATTACCGCGGAGAGTCTGTGCAAATATGGTATCTACGAAAATTGCACACCGACACTCTACAAGATTATGAATGACGGTTTTGTATTTGAGAATTACTATAATCCGATCTGGTATCATAGCACGATCGACGGAGAATTTGTGGATTGTCTGGGGCAGTATCCGTGTTCCTCAGAGTGGAGTTTTTACAAGTCGGCAGATACTTATCAGCCGTATGCACTCGGCAATGCATTGAATGCGAAGGGTTACACAAGCAAGGCGTACCATGATTTTGATTTCTATTATTATAACCGGAGCGAGACACATGCAAATATGGGATATGATTTCAAGGCGATCGATTATGGTCTGGATATCCCAAGCTATGTCACATATTCGGATTATGATACGATCGAGGCGGTGTATAAAGAGTTTGTCGACGAGGAGCCGTTCCTGATGTACTTCATGACATTTAGCGGGCATCTGCCATATGATTATGCCTACAATGCGATGTGCCTGAAGAACCGTGAGGAAGCAGAAAAATGCACAGAAGGAATGGATCTGCCGGAAGAAGCGGTGGCATATATCGCGGCACAGATGGAGCTCGATAAAGCGTTAGAGGATCTGATCGACAAGCTGGATGAAGCAGGAAAATTGGATAAAACGGTGTTCATTGTGACACCGGATCATTACCCATATGGACTGACAGACAGTGGCTACGATGCACTTGCAGGCAAGGATGTATCTGACGATGCATTTGAAAAACATCATTCCTGCCTTGGCATCTGGTCTGCATCGATGGAAGAACCGGTCAAGGTTAAGAAGCTCTGCGCGAGTGTGGATGTCCTTCCAACTGTTCTGAATTTACTTGGTGTGACATACGATTCACGCATCCTCGCCGGACATGATATTCTGTCCGATTCAGAAGAACTTGTTATCTTCGCCGACCATAGCTTCAAGACAGACAAGATCGGCTACAACACAAAAACCGGAGAAGTGACCTACTACGTGGACGAAAAAACAGTCCCACAATCCTACATCGACGAGAAGATCGAAGAGGTAGAAACAAAACTCTACATGTCCGACGAAGTCATCAATACCGATTTCTACGGCTGCGTGTACGGCAGGAAATCAACAAACTCCACAACAGGCACCGCTACATCAACCGAACAACAAAACAAAGAATAACCCCGAAAAACATACAACAAAGAACAAAAAGGTACGATGTGGCGGAATTTTGTTGTGAAATACAACGAAGTATGCTAAAGTAAATCGGGTTATGTAATTTATCTTATTACTGCAAAATGCGATGAAATAAATATGTATGTATTGCAATTACAATTCATGAACTATGTATATGTTTGGAACTTAGAAGTACTTAATGTTCTGTCAGGAAATCAGAAATGATTGAACACGATGTTCAATCAAGTCGCCATTGAGCCAAGGACGGCGAGCGGAGGGCGCATATGAATCGCAGATTCATATTTAGGATGCGCCCGACAATCTGCCGACGAGCGAAGCGAGGGGGCAATACCCGTGCGGCGGTGGCGTCCGGTAATAGAACTGTAAATTAGAACATTTAGTACTTCTTAGTTTCAATACATCACATAGGAATGAATTCTAATCGCAATACATACACAGTAGAATTACATGCATTTTGCAGCAACAAGATAGAATAAGGAGGAAAACAAAATGACAAGAATCGGAATTTACGGATACGGCAACCTTGGCCGCGGCGTAGAAGCAGCCATCAACCAGAACGACGACATGGAACTCGTTGCCGTATTTACAAGAAGAAATCCAGAAGATCTGACAATCAAGAACCAGACAGCCAAAGTGTGCAACGTCAAGGAAATGGCAGACTGGAAAGATAAAATTGACGTGATGATTCTGTGTGGCGGAAGCGCAACCGACCTTCCGGAGCAGACACCAGAATGTGCAAAATATTTCAACGTGATTGACAGTTTTGATACACACGCAAGAATCCCGGAGCATTTTGCAAATGTAGATGCAAGCGCAAAAGCAAGCGGACATATCGGAATTATCTCCGTTGGCTGGGACCCGGGTATGTTCTCACTCAACCGTCTGTACGGAAACGCACTGCTTCCAGAGGGAAGTGATTATACATTCTGGGGCAAAGGCGTAAGTCAGGGACATTCGGATGCCATCCGTCGTATCGCAGGTGTCAAGGATGCCAAGCAGTATACGATTCCGGTAGAGTCTGCACTTGAGGCAGTTCGTAACGGCGAGAATCCGGAGCTTACAACAAGACAGAAGCATACAAGAGAGTGCTTCGTAGTGCTTGAAGAGGGCGCAGATGCGGCAAAGGTTGAGGAAGAAATCAAGACAATGCCGAACTATTTCGCAGATTACGATACAACGGTTCACTTTATTTCGGAAGAAGAACTGAAGGCAAACCACAGCGGAATTCCACACGGTGGATTTGTACTCCGCAGCGGTGTGACTGGCTGGAACAAGGAGAACAAGCATATCATCGAGTATAGCCTGAAGCTTGATTCAAACCCGGAATTTACATCCAGCGTACTGATCGCTTATGCGAGAGCTGCACACAGACTTGCAAATGAGGGCGCAAGCGGTTGTAAGACCGTATTTGATATTGCACCAGCTTACCTTGTGAATAAGACAGGGGAAGAGCTTCGTGCATCGATGTTGTAAGATGCACCAGATGACACGTCACTCACAAGGTGATAGCCAATAAGAAGGGAAACGAGGAGAGAAAATGGAAGAAATCGCAAATTACGTGCCACAGATGTACGCGACATTCTGGGCATTGATCCCACCGGTTGTGGCAATCGTGCTGGCACTCATTACAAAGGAGGTTTACAGTTCACTCTTTTTAGGAATTGTGATCGGTGGATTTTTCTGGTCAGACTTCAAATTCGAAGCGACTGTAAACCATGTATTCAAAGACGGAATCGTCGGCGTGCTGACGGATTCGTATAACATGGGTATTCTGGTATTTCTGGTAATACTCGGCGTTATGGTCTGTATGATGAACAAAGCCGGTGGCTCAGCAGCGTTCGGACGATGGGCGAGCGCACATATTAAAACGCGGATCGGTGCACAGTTAGCGGCAGTTCTGCTTGGTATTTTGATTTTCATTGATGACTATTTTAACTGCCTGACAGTTGGAAGCGTGATGCGTCCCGTGACAGACAAGCATCAGGTATCGCGTGCGAAGCTCGCGTATATCATTGATGCAACGGCAGCTCCGGTCTGTATCATTGCCCCGATTTCATCCTGGGCAGCAGCGGTAGCCGGATTCGTAGAGGGAGAGGACGGATTCTCAATCTTTATCCGTGCGATTCCATATAACTACTATGCGTTATTTACGATTTTGTTTATGGTATTGCTGGTTGTGAAGAAGATTGATTTCGGACCGATGCGTAAGCATGAGAAAAATGCGCTCGCCGGTGATATCTACACAACACCGGACCGTCCATATGCAAACGCAGAAAATGAAGTAGTCGAGACAAAGGGTAAAGTAATCGATCTTGTACTGCCAATGGTAGTGCTGATCACATCATGTGTCATCGGAATGATCTACAGTGGTGGATTCTTCTCCGGTGTTGGATTCGTAGAAGCGTTCTCCGGCAGTGATGCATCCGTTGGTCTGATGTACGGAAGCTTTTTTGCCCTTGTGATTACAATCGTTTACTATATGTTCCGCAAGGTGCTCAAGTTCCGCGAGTCCATGTCCTGTATCCCGGAAGGATTCAAGGCGATGGTACCAGCGATTTTGATTCTGACATTTGCATGGACCTTGAAGGCAATGACAGACAGCCTTGGTGCAAAAGAATATGTGGCAGCTCTCGTGAAGAGTGCATCCGGTGGATTTTTAAGTATCCTGCCAGCCATCGTATTTATCATTGCATGCTTCCTTGCATTTGCAACCGGAACTTCATGGGGAACCTTCGGTATGCTGATTCCGATCGTAGTAAGTGCATTTGAGGGAACAAACCCGACCATGATGATTATTTCCATCTCTGCTTGTATGGCAGGTGCGGTTTGCGGTGATCATTGCTCACCGATTTCGGATACAACCATCATGGCATCAGCAGGTGCACAGTGTAACCACATCAACCATGTAAATACGCAGCTTCCATATGCTATGGTTGTTGCAACAATCTCATTTGTGACATATATACTGGCTGGATTCCTTGGAAACAATGATGTTCCGGGATTCCTGAAGAGTCCGGTTGTACCGCTTGTCGTAGGACTGGTGCTTGTGTTTGTTGTAATGCAGATCATCAAAGTAATTGAGAATAAGAAAGATCCAATTGATGCAGAATAAGAGGCTTGAAATGAAAAAGACAAAAGGAAGTATTATGTTGCTGCTGGCGGCGTTCTTCTGGGGAACGACGTTCGTAGCACAGACAACGGCATCTGATCAGATTGGAACATTTACATTTAACGGAAGCCGCTCCATAGTTGGAGCGGCATTTCTTGCGATTTTGATTCTCATTCGTACGGGGATGAAGAAGCAGAAAGCAAAGGTAAGTGGAGAGCCAATCGAAAAAGAAAATACAAAGCGGACTGTGATTGGTGGTATCCTCTGTGGATGCGTGCTGTTTTTTGCAACGAATCTGCAGCAGAGTGGTATTGCGGCATATCCGAAAGGTGTGGCAAGCTCCGGAAGATCGGGTTTCCTTACCGCAACGTATGTAGTTATGGTTGCAATCGTATCCGGGTTGCTTGGAAAGAAATTACATAAGATCGTCTATGTGGCAGTTGTAGTCTGCCTTGGCGGTATGTACATGCTGTGCATGTCCGGCGGTATCGACAATCTGTATTTTGGCGATCTGCTCGGACTTCTGTGTGCAGTCTGCTTTACCGGACATATTCTGACGGTCGATCATTTTAATGACTGCGACAGTGTGAAGATTTCGTGCATCCAGTTTATTACGAATGGTGTGTTATCTCTGATCTGCATGGCAATCTTCGAACAGCCGGCATGGAGTGACCTTGCCGCTGCGTGGTTTCCGATTCTTTATGCGGGTATCTTTTCGAGCGGTATCGCATATACGCTTCAGATTGCAGGACAGAAATATGCAGATCCGGCGGTGGCATCGATTGTGATGAGTCTGGAGTCTGTATTTGCAGTGCTTGGTGGATTTGTCGTATTGCACGAGGTGCTAGCACCGAGAGAGATCGTCGGCTGTGTGCTCGTGTTCACAGCGGTGATCTTGGCGCAGGTGCCGCAGATGATGAAAAAAGCGTCTTGATTGACGCTATGCCAGCAGTTTGGTATAGTAGTATTAAATTTATTGGATGGGAGGATACAAAATAACATTATGAAGAAGGGATTAAAGAGAATAGTAACAACAGCACTTACAGCAGTGCTTATGCTTGTTCAGCTTCCAATGGTAGAAAGCAAAGCAGCATCACAAATTGAATTATCCGGAAAGGCACATGTGCAGACATACGGTGATACAAACGGAAAGATTGTGAAGGAAGAAGGCATTGAGACATTGGTGCTTGGTACAAGGGGACAGGCAAAACGTGTGGAATCTATAACTGTCAATATGCAGAACAATACAGGATATGCGGGAACCGTCCAGTACCGGGTACACCGGCAGACATATGGATGGACACAATGGTTAACTGCTGGATAGCCTGCCGGGACAACTGGACAGGGCAAGCGGCTGGAAGGTATCCAGATGCGTTTGACTGGAGAATTGGCACAGCACTATGATATTCGATATCAGGTACATATCCAGACTTATGGAGATAATCAGGGATGGGTATATAACGGAGCTTTAGCAGGAACAACTGGAGAAGCAAAGCGTTTGGAAGAGGTAAAGATTCAGCTCATACCGAAAAACACAGTGGCAGAGACACCAAGTGTCAGCTATCGTGTACATAGACAGACTTATGGTTGGGAAAGAAACTGGGCGAAAGATGGAACAGTTAGTGGAACAACCGGAGAGAGCAAACGTCTCGAAGGTATCAGCATAGATATAAAGGGCACAAGTTATAATGGAAGCGTGGAGTATCAGACACATGTACAAAGCTATGGCTGGATGAACTGGGTAGCAGATGGAGATATGAGCGGAACCAGCGGACAGGCAAAACGGCTGGAAGCAATTCGGATACGCCTGACCGGAGAACTTGCGCAGAATTATGATATCTATTACAGAGTACATGCACAGACCTTCGGCTGGATGGGCTGGGCGAAGAATGGCGACAGTGCCGGAACGGCCGGCTATGGAAAGCGTCTTGAAGCAATTCAGATTCTGCTTGTGAAAAAGGGAGCAGCAGCACCGGGAGCAACTATGAAGGGCGTCACACAGACAACTACATCAAGCTTCAATGATGCAACGGCTTCAAAGAACAACACGAACTCAAAGGTAGTAGAACTTGGGACATATTCTTATTCAGACCTTGTAGCAAATGGAATTTGTCCAGCTGGATATTGTTATGGAACTACAGTTAGGAAGTATAAAATATATGATGGAACTTATTGGCAGTTATATGTACAGGTAAATTTCTCTGGAAAGAAGCTTCCATCAGATTTTACTCCTTCAAGCTCAAATAAATTAGGAAGATCTTTTACTAATTGGGTATGCTATTTCCTTTATCAAGGAGTTTCAGGAACTGGTAATTATGCACACGAAACAGGTATAAATCTTAATTAATTATGTAGAGCTCTTCTAACGAAGAGCTCTATTTTTCTGTCTATGCAATAAAATTGCCAGTACTTGCATTTTTATAATAATCTTGTATATTATATGTATTGAATGGGTATAGATGCAACAATTAACAATGATATATTGGTTGAGGTTCCGATTGCAAAATCTATTGTGGCATTTTGCAAAACAGGAGTGGCTATTAGGGACAGAAATTTGCTCAAGCAAACAGAGCTCAGCAGGGTTATTTATCTATTGGACTGTAATATTGATACTGTTAAGTCAGATATATTCGCAAGAATGTATGCTTCGTATATAGATGGTGAGTTATAAATGACAAAGTGACCTATTTTTTAAAGTAAAGGAAGGTTTTATTATTGATAAAGCAGGAAATATTAAACGAGTTGAATCTTGGAGAAGATCATGAGCGAGAATGCAAACTGGCAACCGGTGGTCTACCTGAGAGCATATGGGAGACATATTCTTCTTTTGCAAATACAAATGGTGGCACGATTCTGCTTGGAATTAGGGAACACAGAGATTCTTTTACGGTTGAAGGATTAACAGACAAGCAGATTGTTAAATATCAGAAAGATTTCTGGAGTACATTGAATGATAGAAATAAAGTTTCAAAGAATATTTTGCTGAATCATCATGTCAGACCTATGATAATTGGAGATAAGGAAATACTCAGAATTGATGTCCCAGCGGCAGACAGGCATGATAAGCCGGTATATATCGGAACAGATCCAATGAAAGGTACTTATAAAAGAGATTATGAAGGTGACTTTCTTTGTACTGAAGAGGCAGTCCGTGCGATGTTTGCAGATCAGAGAGATGTATCCGGTGATGTGGAAGTGCTGGATGAGTTTGGGTTGGATGTGCTGAATCAGGATACGATAAAAGGATATAGAATTATTTTTGAACAGCTTCACAGTGGACATCCTTGGAATGCTTTGGAAAATGATGAGTTCCTTATGAAGTTAAGGGCAGCAGCGAAGAATAAAAATGGTACATTATCTCCAACGATAGCAGGACTTTTATTTTTTGGAGAGGCTTACCATATTACTGAGGTTTTTCCGAATTATTTTCTGGATTATCGTGAGGAATGCGATGATAAAGCGGTACGCTGGTTATTCCGGACACATTCTAACGAAGGTGATTGGAGTGGAAATATATACGACTTTTTCTGTAAGGTACGTACCAGAATGGACGATGATGTAGCAGTTCCATTTGCAAATAGACGAGATGGATATCGGATAGACAGAGTGGATGTGCATGATGCATTGGAAGAAGCATTGGCAAATGCACTGGCACATGCAAATTATTATGGCAGACGAGGAATTCTTGTTGTTAAAAAGGGTAAGGAAATTAGTATTTCCAATCCCGGTACTATCAGAGTAACAAAAGAAGAATTTTATGCAGGTGGCAATAGTGATCCACGAAATCCGAATATCTTAAAGATGTTTGGTTTTGTAAATGTCGGTGAGCGTGCCGGAAGTGGTATCGATAAGATTATGACTGCATGGGCAGAACAAAATTGGAAAAAACCGGAATTTGATTTTTCAGAGCGCAGTGACAGGGTAACAGTAAAGCTTGAAGTTGGACAAGTGGTATATATTCCGGGAGCTGCGGATATCAGAAATGAAAATACAAATCAAGCAAAAGCAACTGCTACGTCAAAAGAAGATAAAATACTTGAGTATATCAGGCAGAATGGAAGTATTTCTTCTCAAAAAGCTGCTGATATAGGTGGTTATAAGTCAAAGACAGGAGCAAGAAAATTGCTTGATAAGATGATAGAAAAAGGATTGATTACGAAGACTGGAAATGGACCGGCAACTAAATATGTGATTTAGTGGTCACATTACTATTTATCGAACACTTTATTGAACACTATCGGACACTTTTGGGGTTATCGGATACAAAGTGTTCGATAAGTGACCGATAGTGACCATTTATCGGACACTTATTAGCATAGTCTGAATAAAAATATTTGTGGGTCTTTGATAATATCTAATGGCGTAGACGAAAGCTGCTTTTGTTTTGCAACATCATCTCCGAGTCTTGAGTTTTGATTTTTTATGTGATACTATTACATATCAGAGTGATTACTTGCAGGTGGCTGCAATCAATAAATGAAAAATGAGACAGAGGGACACTCTTCATGACAAAAGAAACGTCCCCAAGGAGGTATACATGAAATTGGGAATCGTCGGGCTTCCGAACGTCGGAAAGTCCACATTATTTAACTCTTTGACAAAGGCGGGAGCGGAAAGTGCGAACTATCCGTTCTGTACGATCGATCCGAATGTAGGTGTCGTACCAGTACCGGACAAGCGTCTTGACAAGCTGACAGAGATGTATCATTCAGCGAAGACAACACCAGCCGTGATTGAGTTCGTTGATATTGCAGGACTTGTAAAGGGTGCATCCAAGGG
>CAVKUW010000020.1:0-3679 GCA_963659815.1 Butyricicoccaceae bacterium | reverse complement strand
GTTGCCAAAGTGGATGGTATTAAGCGTATCCGGATGGGATCGCTGGAACCGCGCGTGATCACAGAGGAGTTTTTAGAGGGTATTACAGCGCTTGACAAGGTATGTCCACATTTTCATCTGTCACTGCAGAGTGCCTGCAATGAGACGTTAAAGCGCATGAACCGGAAATATACGATCGAAGAATATATGGAAAAATGCGAGATGATCCGTAAGGCATATGATCGTCCGGCGATAGCAACAGATGTAATCGTAGGATTTCCGGGAGAGACAGAGGAGGAATTTGCAACAACTGTGGCAAATCTGGAGAAGCTGAATCTCTATGAGATGCATATCTTTAAATATTCGAAGCGTAGTGGTACGATTGCGGCGACAATGGAGCATCAGGTGAGTGATGCGGTGAAGGAGAAGCGGAGCAATGTGCTGTTAGAGCTGACAGCAAACCAGAAGGCCGCATTTGAAGCACAGTTTTCCGGAGAACTGCTTCCGGTATTGATGGAAGAGTATGACTGTATCGACAAGGATGGAAAGCCGGCGTATGTCATGAAGGGACATACGGATCGTTATATCCTTGTGAAGCAGGAGACGACAAGAGAGGTCTGCGAGCAGAGTGTCAATACATTTGTGGATGTTTTGTACCGACCAGAGAAGTCGAAATAAGGATGTCTGCTCATGGCATATGGACGTATATCTTTACGAAAATATGCCATGAATTAAAAAAATTAAAAAAATTAAAAAAAATTAAAAAAAGTTGTTGACAAACACGCATATGTTTGTTATATTAACAAAGGTTTCAAGATGGTTCGTTGGTCAAGCGGCTAAGACGTCGCCCTCTCACGGCGAAAACAGGGGTTCGATTCCCCTACGAACTGCTTTTAAAGGGATACAGGTTGTATCCTTTTTTTTTCGCGATTTTTCCCATTCATAAGCAAAGAATCACTTGAAGAAAATGCCTTTGTGAGCTATACTATACTACATATGATACAGAAGAAAGGGGTTAGTAGTATGGCTGTATGTGAATCATGTGGAGCAAGGGTGCAGGATGGAATTACGATCTGTCCGGAATGCGGACGCCCGGTGGTGAAGATGAAGACAAGTCTTGGGCTGAAAGGTGAGAACGGAAAGAAGCCGGTGCAGCAAAGGGCATACACACCAACCGATGATTATGGTGACATCTATGATGGGAACAGTATCGGGGGAACAGATCCTGTCAAGATCACGAAGGAAGACGTAAAGGAATACAAGGAGCTGAACAAGAAGCAGGGCGGCGGAAGCGGCGTTGGAAAAGTGTTTGGCACGATTTTCAAGCTCATCATATTTGCAGCGATCGTATTTGGTATTTATTTATTTGTGACAAAGGTTGTGTTAAAACCGAACGGACCGGAGACTTACGAGGATGCAGTCAAAGCATTCCAGACAGCGGTCAATGAGGATGACAGTGAGAAATTACAGGCATTAGTACCGGAATACATAACAGCAAACAAAGCCTTGGTTGAGGAAATCTTACCATATGTGCAGGAGACAAACTACACATCAATCAAGATTATTGATACATCCATCTGGGGCACTTCCGAGGTAGATGCATTCAATGATAAGATCCAGTTGGAGCATGGTAAGACTGCAGATGCAAGAGAGGGTGTTACCCTGAAGCTTGGATTGCGCGGAACGATGAAGGATCGCAATGGCGTGAAGAGACAGTATCTGGAAGTGAATATTGATTTCATCAAGATCAAAGGCGTCTGGTATCCGGATATCGAAGAGGTACAGGATCAGTTGTTTAAACAGGATTAAGAAAAAGCCGGGAGCGAAAAACTTCCGGCTTATTTTTTTGACGGAGGCGTACATGGCGTTACAGTTTATTCTTGGCCCAAGCGGGGCAGGAAAATCAGAATATATATATGACGATATTATACGTCGGACGATGCAGGATGAGCGGGAAAATGTGATCGTGCTTGTTCCGGAACAGTATTCTTTGGAAATCCAGCGTAAGCTTGTGCAGAAGCATCCGCGGGGCGGCAGCTTCCAGATCGATGTCATCGGTTTTAACCGGCTGGCATACCGGATATTTGATGAGCTGCATATCAAGCCGAAGAAGGTGCTGGAGGATTTCGGAAAATCCATGTTGCTGCGAAAGGCAGCACAGGAACACAAAGAAGAGCTATCGCTGTATGCCGGAAGTCTGGATAAGGCAGGATTTATCGACGAGGCAAAATCGTTGATGTCAGAGATCTATCAGTATGATATTCCGCAGGAACGGCTGCGCGAGGCATTGCAGGAGCTGGACGATTCGGAGGAGGCGCGTGTGCTTGCGAGAAAGCTGCAGGACATGCTGGTGATTTTCGATGCATTTGAGGAGAAGAAAGGACAGTCCTTTATTGTAGCGGAACAGATGCTGGAGCTTCTGACCGCGGCAGCGGGACAATCGGAGCTGATCGCAGGCAGTGAGATCGTGTTAGATGGATTTACCGGATTTACACCGATTCAGTTGAATCTGATTTCTGTGTTGCTGCGTCGGGCGAAAAAGGTGACGATCGTTTTGACGATTGATGCTGCAACCTATGAAAAAAAGCATGTGGCGGAGCATGAACTGTTTGCGCTTACAAAGCAGACGATCGAGCATTTGCTGCTTACGGCAGAGCAGGCACAGGTTGTCGTGGAACCGGCGTTGTTCTTCGGAAAGGACGGTTGTAAACGATGGAGCAGCGGACATCCGCTGGCACATCTGGAACAGAATCTGTTTCGTTATCCGTACCGCACCGGGAAAGACGAGGAACAGGCGATTACGATTACGGCGTATGATACGCCGGCACAGGAGCTGACCGGCGTTGCAGAACAGATTCGTACCCTTGTGATGGAGCAGGGCTATCGTTACCGGGATATTGCGATCGTGAGTGGAAATCTGGAGGAGACGGCAGAGTTCGCAAAGCGGATATTGCCGCAATATGAGATCCCTTATTTTATTGATATGACGATGCCGGTGAAGAATCATCCATGTGTGGATGCGCTTACGCATGTGCTGCGAATCGTCGATGAGAATTTCAGTTATGACAGTGTGTTTGCGTTCTTAAAATCCGGGGTTGTAAAGTCGTTGGAGCAATCGGAGATCGAGATGCTGGAAAACTACGTGCTGGCGCGTGGACGAAAGGGAATCCGGAGCTGGAGCCAGCCATTTCTAAACGGTGAGGATGACACCGTGGATGAGCTGCGGCAGGTTGTGATGGAAATATTGCAGCCATTTTACAAGGCAGTCTCCGGTGGAAAAAAGAAGATTTCCGTGTTTGTTGAAGCCATCTATGCGCTTATGGAGACGCTTTCGATGGAGACGCAGTTTGAAGATGCCGGACTGTATGAGAAGGTGCGGCAGATCTTTGACAAGATGGTGGAGATCATGCCGGAGGACACGGTCAATGTACAGGAGTTTGAGGAACTGTTTGCCGTAGGAATGAAGGATGTCACACTTGGTATGGTGCCACCGACACTGGATATGCTTGTAGTTGGCGATATCACGCGAACCAGACTGGGGGATATCCGGGCACTGTTTATCGTGGGTGTAAATGACGGCGTCATTCCAAAACGTGCCGGACGCAGTCAGATCATCAATGACCGCGAGAAAGAACGACTGGGTGCATTTGGTATCCATATGGCGCCGACAGAGCGGGTGAACAGCTACACCGAACAGTTT
>CAVKUW010000019.1:0-3847 GCA_963659815.1 Butyricicoccaceae bacterium | reverse complement strand
AGCTGAAAAACCAGATGGCAGCGGAGCAAATCGGAATCCGGTTGTATCTGGGATGCGAGTATCACGTGGACAGCGATATGCTCGAACACATTGAGACAGGGCGGGTGCACACACTTGCGGATACAGAATATGTTCTGACTGAGTACAAACACAGCTCATCATATGCGGATATGAAGCGGTGCACGCAGGAACTGATCGCGTGTGGGTATCAGCCGGTGATCGCACATATTGAGCGGTATGAATGTATTGCGAAGAAACCACAGCTTGCGGGAGAACTCTCAGAGATGGGTGCGCTGATCCAGATCAATGCAGACAGCACGCTTGGCATCGATGGAAAATATCTTGAGAAGGTGTGCAGAAAGCTGTTGAAGCTGCGGCTTGCAGATATCATTGCAAGTGATGCGCATGGAATCAAAGAACGGATGAATCATATGGATGTGTGCTACCACCATGTGTGTAAGAAGTACGGTGCGGATTATGCCGCAGAGCTGTTCGATAACAATCCAAAACAAATTACGATATCGGGGGACAACTAGGTATGCAGGATAAACCACAAGAAGAAAATGAAATTGATTTACTGGAGCTTTTCTATGTAGTGCTTCACAAATGGAAGATGATCGTACTGTCACTGCTTCTGACCGGAGCATGCGGATGTCTGATCAGCGTGTTCCTGATCACGCCGCAGTACGAATCGACGTCGGTTCTGTATGTACTTTCGAAGAGTACATCGATTACGAGTCTGGCAGATATCCAGATGGGTTCGAGTCTGACGAACGACTATGTCGAGGTCGTTACGAGCCGGCCGATCATCGAGCAGGTGATACAGAATCTCGGGCTTACCGATGAAACCTATGAAACGCTCAAGAAGAAGGTATCCATCGACAATCCGACGAACACCCGTCTGCTGAAGATTACGGTGCGGGATCCACAGCCGGAGATGGCGAAGGCAATCGCGGATGAGCTTGCGGATGTATCCAAGTCCTTCATCTCAATCAAGATGGATCAGGCGGCACCGACCGTCACCCAGTATGGTTATGCGGATGGCGAACCGGTGACACCGAATACGGTGAAGAACACGGTGCTTGGTGCATTGATCGGAGCCGTGCTTGCAATCGGAGTTGTGATTGTCTCCTTCCTGTTGAACGACACGATCATGACGACGGATGATATCGAGAAGAAGCTTGGCATGACCGTGCTTGCAAGCATTCCGATGGATGAAGCGGAATTTGATGGCAAGAAATCAAAGAAATCGAAAGAGTAGGAGGGAAGCATTGTGAAGACAGTTGTATTAAGAAATCTGACCAAATTCAGCTACGCAATGAAGGAATCCCTTCGTACCTTGCGTACGAATATACAGTTCTGCGGCGATGACGTGAAGGTCATCATGTTCACAAGTGCCATTCCGAACGAGGGCAAGAGCACAGTGACCGTGAATCTTGCACGATCGTTATCGGAATCCGGCAAGAGTGTGCTGGTGATCGATACCGATATGCGTAAATCTGTCCTAATGGGAAGACTCAAGGCGAAAGCCACCGAGGACAAGCAGGTAAATGGATTGTCACATTATCTGTCCGGGCAGAAGAGCCTGCCGGATGTCGTCTATCTGACGCAGATGTCGCGATTCTGCATGATATTTGCGGGACCGTCGGTTCCGAACCCGACAGAGATCCTGGATAAGAAATATTTTGAGGATCTGATCACATTTGCAAGGAAAAACTTCGATTATGTGTTGATCGACTGTGCACCGATCGGTGCGGCGATCGATGCGGCAGTCGTAGCGAAATATTGTGACGGAGCGGTGCTCGTGATGGCACAGGGGTCATCCGACCGACGCATGGTACTTGAGGCGAAGAAACAGCTCGAGGTAGCAGGGGTAAAGCTATTAGGTGCGGTACTTAATAAGGTGAAGGCAGAAAAGGGCTATTACGGCAAGTATTATGGCGGACATTACGGTAAATACTATGGCAGCTATTATGGAAACTATGGGGACGAGGGATAACAGATTATGAAGAAGAGACACACAGGGCTTGTGATCCTTGTGATGCTGGAGATCGCGGCGTTGATCGTGATCGTAGTGCTCGGCGTCATGAAGATGTTAAAACCACATAAGGAAGCAAGAACGGTACATACGACTGAGGCAACATCAGAGGAAATGGTGACGGAGGCGACACCGGCAGAGGCAGAAGCGACCACGGAAGCGGCTACAGAAGCCACGACGGAAGCGGAATATACAGAGCCTGCGCTGGCAGAGAATGTACAGAACCGGCTTGCAGATATGACACTCGAAGAGAAGGTGGCATTGATGTTCGTCGTATCACCGGAGAAGCTGACCGGGGAGGATAAGGTGACGATCGCCGGAGATAAAACCCGGAGCTATCTGAATCAGTACCATGTGGGCGGACTGTGCTACAGCCACACGAATTATGTGGATGAGACACAGATCAAGGATCTGCTTACGAATACACAGACGATGGCGACTGACGTGATGGGTTATACACCGATCCTGTTCGCAAGGGACAAACGTAGTGCGGATATGCTCTATGCATCCCGGACGAATGTTGGTGGGTTGTGCAGTGCACTTGCAACTGAAAACGGCGTGAAGACTACGGAGAGCGGAACACTTGTGACGAAGCTGATCCGTTATCCATCGGATGACGCGCAGGACGTGGCTGGAATCGTGATGCTTGAGGCAGCGCTCGGCGAGGACAATGCACTTACCTGTATGTCAGCGGATGCGGTGAAGAATTATCGAAGTGAGAACAGCTATACGGGGATTCTTATGACAGGCAGACTTGATGATGCAGTCGTGACAGACCAGTATACATCGGCAGAGGCTGTTGTTGCAGCGGTTCAGGCTGGTGTGGATATGGTGTATGAACCGGAGAATTTCGAGGAAGCATATCAGGCACTTGTCACAGCAGTTCAGGATGAGGATATCGCTGAGGCGGATATCGACAAGGCAGCAGGAAGAATCCTTACTTATATGGAAAGCGTGGGGTATCTGACAGGGGATACCGTGGAATAATCAGGTGACGAAGATGAAGAAGATCAGAGACATCGAACAATCGAATAAGCAGGCGGAGCCAGACGAGGAATACCGTGGTCATGGTGCGATTCTTGCAGTCGTGATGACGGTGCTTGCAGTTGTCCTTGCGGTGGTGTGTGTCATAGCCTATAAGAAGGGCGTGCTTCCAGGTATGCGTACGACGGAAGCAGATATCCAGGCAAATGCGACGGTTCAGACAACCGTGCAGCCGATAGCCAGCATGACGGATGCACCTACAACCGAGAAATGGCAGGAGGGTGATGTCCGGTATAACGGCAAGGTCTACCGCTACAACATGGATATCAAGACATACCTGTTCATGGGTATTGACCGCCCGGGTGTCGTGACGGAGGCGGAGGACAGCGTAAGCGGAGGACAGTCCGATGCGATGTTCCTGCTGGTTGTTGACACTGCGAGCCAGAAGGTTTCGATCATCTCCATCCACCGGAATGCGATGACACCGATTGATGTGTACTATGCAGATGGTACATTTAACACACAGGCAACAATGCAGATCTGTCTGCAGCATGCGTACGGCGATGGCAAGCGGCTTAGCTGCGACCGTACACAGGAAGCAGTACAGAGACTGTTCTACAATATACCGATCAGCGGCTATGTCGCCATGAACATGGATGGCATTACCGTGATGAATGATGCACTTGGCGGCGTGACCGTCGATGTACTCGAAGACCTGAAGGATAGCTCCGGTAAGGTCGTGTTGAAGAAGGGAGAGAACGTGAAGCTGAAGGGTGACATGGCAACGCTCTACCTGCGGGGACGCGACACGGATCAGTATGACAG
>CAVKUW010000018.1:915-3472 GCA_963659815.1 Butyricicoccaceae bacterium | reverse complement strand
CTCATCTATCTCTTTAATCATGATTATCTTCCTTTCTTCGCATGTAAACGTAAAATATGGGAGATGACTTCCCGCATCTTATCTCTCGGCACAATCTGATCGAGAAAGCCATGTGCCATCTGGAACTCCGAACGCTGGAATCCATCTGGAAGCTTCTGACCGATCGTCTGCTCGATTACACGCGGTCCTGCAAATCCGATCAAAGCATCCGGCTCTGCCAGTGTAATATCACCTAACGTTGCGAAGCTGGCAGTTACACCACCGGTTGTCGGATGTGTCAGGTAGGAAATGTACAATCCACCATGCTCACTGAACTTCTCAATCGCTGCACTCGTCTTCGCCATCTGCATCAGGGATAAAATACCCTCCTGCATACGCGCACCGCCACTTGCGGTAAATATAATAAGCGGAAGATGTTTCTTATCTGCATATTCCACTGCATTTGTAACCTTCTCACCAACAGCCATACCCATACTTCCCATCAGGAACTTGCTGCTCATGACTGCAATGACTGCTTCGTTTCCGTCGATCTTACCAACACCGGTATAGACCGCTTCTTCAAGTCCTGTCTTTTCCTGCAGGCGCTCGATCTTCTCTTCGTACTCCGGCATATCCAATGGATTGGAGAATGCAACCTTACAGCGAAGCGGTTTGAATGTACCCGGATCTACCAACAGGCGTACCCGCTTCTCTGCAGAAACCACATAATGGTATCCGCATGCGATACATACATTGTAGTTGTCTTTAATTGCAGACTTCTTAAATTCCTGCTTACATTTTGGACATACCGTCACTTCTTCCTCTGCAGTAGCTGCTGTCTGCTCCGGTGCCACCTCAGCTTCTGTCTTAGGCGCTTCCTCTGCCACCTGTGCTTCTGCTGTCTCTACCGCATTATTTTCCACTGGTTCTTCTTTCTTCCGAAATAAATTACTCACCTGAAATTTCATCTTTCATCTCCACTTTTCTTTATCTTAAATTTAATCTCTCGCGTACGCTATCCGGTGATACCGACTGCCTCCTTTGCAAGGCGGTCCGCTTCCTCGTTGCCTTCCACACCGGAATGCCCTTTTACCTTTATAAATGTGACACGGATCTTGTCCCGTACCTGCTGCATATAGTCGTAATATGCAATCGTTCCGGTCTTGTTCCGCTTCCAACCTCCGGTTGCCCACATTTCGATTCCAAGATAATCATAATAAATCGCCAATTCTGGTAATCCTTTTTCCACTGCAAGCTTCACTGCCGCCATCGCGCCCAGTATCTCGCCTGCCACGTTACGCATGGATGTCATCTCCGGATCATCGCCATGTCCCTGCAGGACATACCTCTCACCATGATCCATCAGAAATCCACCATACCCATATACCTGTGTGGCGCTGTTGTAAGAACCATCCACAAACGCATATACCATATTCTCATCGGTATGCTTTGATTCTTCCGTCACACATTCTCCGCCTACAAATGCCTCCGCCTCCTGTCTCGTCGGAAAGCTCTTGTATATCGCTCCCGGAAACCCTTTCACAAGCGGTTCGCAGGCAGACCATGTTTCATATACTCCCGGTCGAACACCTCTTTTCACAGCATAAAATTTCTTTGCCATTTCATTGCCTTTCTGACCTATAGTTATTCACAGTCTTTTATATTATAGTACATTTTCATAACAAATGCACTTCTTTTTTACTTTGCACGAAAAAAAGTGCACAAATCCGATCTTTTCATTGAATCTCGTTTGACCATATGTTAGCATATATATTTGGCTATTAAAATGATTACGAAGAATAAGGAGAACGATTATGCAACAGAATACAACTGAAATTTTCAGGGATGCTCCGGTTCCAAAAGCCGTGCTAAGCAATGTCATCCCTTCGATCATCAGCATGATTATGGTTCTGATCTATAATCTCGCTGATACATTTTTTATTGGACAGACAAAAAATGCACTGATGGTTGCTGCTGTGTCTGTCGCAACCCCAGCTTTCCTGTTATTTATGGCTGTCGGAATGTTATTCGGTATCGGCGGAACCTCTTTCATCTCCCGTATGCTTGGAGAAGGTCAGGAAGAACGCGCCAAACACGCCTCCGCATTCTGCTTCTGGACCGGGCTGGCTGTGGGAATCATATCCATGATCTTAATTGTAATTTTCGCAGAGCCAGTCTGCAAGGCAATCGGTGCAAGTCCGGATACGATAGAATACGCAACCCAGTATCTCCGGATCGTCGCCATCGGAATTCCATTTCTGATCATAAGCAATGCATTCAGTAACATCATCCGTTCCGAAGGACGCGCGAAAACTGCAATGTCTGGTATGATCATCGGAAATATGGCAAATGTGATTTTGGACCCGATCATGATCTTGCTTTTCGGCTGGAACGTTGCCGGTGCTGCGATTGCAACCGTCATCGGAAATGTATTGTCTGCGATTTTTTATGTATCGCATCTGGTATCCAAGAAATCACAGTTATCTATTCATTTAAAGGATTATAAAGCAGGAGACAAAATTGCAAGCTCCGTATTCGCCATTGGTATTCCTGCTTCGCTGAACAGCATATTGATGAG
>CAVKUW010000018.1:0-905 GCA_963659815.1 Butyricicoccaceae bacterium | reverse complement strand
TGCTTGGCTACTGCTTCGGTGCCGGAAACCGGAAACGGTATTTCGCCGTATTGAAGTTTTCCATTTTACTTGCATTTATATTAAGTGCAATCATGACCTGCGTCTGCTACTTTGGTGCAAATGGATTGGTCAGCGCCTTTCTGGAGGATGCCGACGCTTATGATTTTGGATTCCAGTTCTCCCGTATTTACATTTTATCTGGTCCGATTCTTGGACAGTTATTTGTATTTATCAATGCGATTCAGTCGACAGGTGCTGCGCTCCCTTCCCTGATTCTTTCAATCAGTCGACAGGGACTTTTGTACTTACCAATCCTGTTCATTCTGAACGCTACCACGGATTCTGCCAAATTACTTGCACTGGCACAGCCGATCACCGACTACCTTGCAACCGCACTTGCAATCATCCTGTTCGTGATCACCTGCAAAAAATATTTTCCAAAGAAAACATCAATAGAATAAATAAAAAAGATGCTGCAATTACTTGCAGCATCTTTTTTATTATGCAACGCCCGGAAACTCCGTCTTCATATCTTTATTCACTTCATCAATATGTAAGCCAAGATAACTGTCCGGAACTACCTCATATGCCTTCCGCATATCGTCGATACAAGCCATCATCGAAAGCGGAACTCCGATGTACATATCGTCTACAGAGATTGCCACATCGCCGGTATTCAGGGAGATATTGTTACGATCTTCCTTATACGGTGGTGCTGTCAGAAGCTTCGTTACCGCCTCACTGAAGAACGGCATGATCGCCGGAAGGGAAATATACTTATGATTCGTGATATTTACCTTAAATCCAGGCTTTAAGATACACAGCTTCTTCTTCGCCGTCTTCTCACTGGCACCTTCCACAAATGCCTTTGCAGCCCGATCCATGATCTCTGCACGCGTCTCATT
>CAVKUW010000017.1:1729-8176 GCA_963659815.1 Butyricicoccaceae bacterium | reverse complement strand
ATATAAATCTTCCTCACCATAGTGTTTTCTAAATACCTTCATGCCCTCTATAGCTGTGGCTTCATCCAAATTGAATTCCGTTTTAAGCTTCTCCTTTATCGGAGGTCCTACAAATGATTGCAATTCTTCTTGTGTAAGACTTCGAAACCCCATCTTCTTAATTGTATATTCAACGCTCCTCACAACGCCGTTACCTGTATCAAGTAAAGTACCATCTAAATCAAATAAAACCGCTTTTAGCATTACATCTGTTCCTTATTGTTTATTTTTTTATACCAATCAACCGTTCTTCTTATTCCCTCTTCAAATTCTATCTGAGGTGTAAATCCTGTATCTCTGGATAATTCTGATATATCTGCTTCCAGCCTCATTACCTGATTTTGGTAATATGGAATCTCCCCAATTCCTATATCTAAATCAGGATTGACTATATCTCTGATTACCTCTATATATTCCCTTAACAGTCTGGTTTTTCCTGAACCAATTGTATACGCCTTACCATCCTTGCCATACTTGCCAATCAGATAAAACGCTCTCGCACAATCCTCACCATACAGGTAGTCCCATACCTGCTCTCCTTTTGTGAATTGCATTCTCTGTCCGTCAAGCATATTAATAATCCCCGACATAACCATAGTATAGTTATTATCTCGTGGTCCATATGTACTTACAATTCTTCCCCATGACTGTCTCATTCCGTATTGAGTGCACAATATCGCACTTAGCTTTCCAGCTGTGTACTTAGCAATTCCATACCCTGTTACCGGATTTTTAGGAATCTTATCAGATATAACTCCATCTACAAATCCAAATTCAGCCTGTGAGCCCGCTCCTACAAATACATCACAATTCAAATTATGTGCAAGAGTTACAGCTTCAAGAGTATTTCTAATATTTCTTTCTTGTAAAAACATATCATCTCTTGAGTCTCCATATGTGCCGTCCCATGCAAAATGATAAAAAACATCATATTTTCCCTTAAGCTTATCGCTAAGCGACAACAAATTATTCACATCACACTCTATAACCATCACCTTAGGACTTCTCACCAGATTTACAAACTTGGCAGAATTGGGACGAATTATAGCTGTAACCTCTATATTATCATTTATTAATTGTTCTATTAATGATGCACCTATCATTCCTGTTGCACCGGTAACTATAACCCTGTTCATTATGTCCTCCAATTATTATGAATTAATCCTTCCACATAGGTATAATCATAATTTTCTCTAATTCTTCTCTAGGTAAGAAAGGCGCCAAATCCTCCAATGGAGGAGAAACCAAGGTTCCATCCTCTAAACGCTTTGTAGCACTCTTGGGTTCGAATTTCTGATTAATATCAACAAATATCTCACACATTGCATAACCATCTAATGCAAGCATTTTCTCGACAACAACAGGAAGCTCATCATTACTTGAAGCTGACATATATTGTATTCCATACGCGTCGGCTATCTTCTTCATATCTGGGAAGCTTAAATCCTCTGTCTCAGGGCCAACACCAACCTTAGTATATTCAGGGAACAAATTACCCTCTGTCTGTCTCATCGAATGATATCCACAGTTATTAACAACAAATATCTTAATAGGAAGCTTATGGAACACTATTGTCTGTAACTCCTGAAGGTTCATCTGTATGCTTCCATCACCTGTAAGACATATAACTTCATTTTTACCTGTTGCAAAACACGCGCCTATTGCAGCCGGTAAATCATATCCCATACTTGCCGCACCGCTATTACATATAAGTCTGGTCTTATCCTTAATATGTATAGCATGTAAGCACGCTTCCACTGTTCCATTGCCAAGAACAATAAGGGCATCATCCTTTGCCCGTCTACTTATTACATCTAAGAAGCAATATGCATTTGCCAAGCCCTTATTTTCATAATGTCTTTCAGTTACAACAGGATAATCCTTCTTCCACTGCATACACGTATCTATCCAGTCGGTCTTTTTTTCCAAAGGCGATGTCAATAGCTTATCCAACGCCTGCAAAAATTCCTTCGCATCGGCCTGAATTGGCATCTCAACATGTATACTTGGCTTCTTTAACTCATACTCATCTATATCAACCATTATAACAAAGGCTTCTCTTGCCCATGACTTCACATTATAACCAACCTGTCTACAGCTAAGCCTACAACCTACTGACAAAATTAAATCCGAGTTCTGAACAGCCCAGTTTCCTGCACGGTCTCCCAAAAGCCCAGGCATTCCAACAAACAAATCATCATCATAAGGCATAAGGTCTGTAGAATCATAAGCAACAGCAACCGGTATATTGAGCTTCTTTGCTACGTCACGCATCAAATCCACACAGTTAGCAATATGAACTGCATTACCTACGTTAAGTACAGGTCTTTTTGCCTTTCTTATTCTGTCTATAACCTCTAACATCTGTTCTTCGCTGACGGATGGTGTCTTAGCAATATCCTCCTCATTAAGGTTAAATTCCACAAATTCATCTATATCTATATATCCACCCTGGATATCAAGTGGAACATCAAGCCATACCGGTCCCGGTCTGCCATTTACAGCCAAATATAAAGCTTTCTGTAAATGATATTTAACCATCTTAGGATCTGTAATCATCTCGGCATATTTGGTCATATGAGCCACCATAGGAGTTATATCAAATTCCTGGTCTCCCATTGCTCTTACAGGAATTCCAGCAGCTCTGGCTGTTGTTGCGTACCTAACTTGTCCACTTATAATAAACATAGGTATACTATCAAGCCATGCCCCCAACACACCTGTCAAAGTGTTTGTTCCACCAGGGCCGGTTGTACAACAAACCATAGGTAATTCATTGGTTGCTCTGAAATATCCCTCTGCGGCAATAGCAGCACTTTGCTCATGCTGAACAAAAACATTGTTTAATCCCTCCTGATGTCCAAAGGACATATTAAGGTGCATTGCTCCACCACCCGGAACTGTAAAATTATACTTTATTCCATATTCTACAAGAAATTTTGCAATATAATCTGAAATTTTTGTACGCATAATAATTCTCCTTATTTAACCCTTAAATAGCTGCATCATGTATATCTTCAGTTTCCTCATAATGTGTATATGTTATGAAACTAACATCTATACTCTCTCTAAATTCACTTATTGCATTTTTTATATGACGGTTAAGATACCTAGCCTCATTCTTGATAAATGCATACTCCATACGTGGATTAAAATAATTGTCCTCCTTATCAGAATATCCGTCCATACCAGCACATGATACATACTTTACTCCAGCTATGACAAGTGCCTTTAGGAGCATCAAAAATGAATTATCCATTATTCTTTCCTCTTTCTCAAGAAGCGGAGCTCTGTCTAAGATATATTCAAAGCTTCCATTCCTGCACTCAACATTGGACGTTGCTATTATCTTTACATCTTTATTCTTAACCTCATATAAAGAGTCTGTCATCTGTTGATATCTATATCTATTTGTTGTAAATACCATATCAACATCATACGCACCCGGAATATAATTCACAGATATTACTATCGGATGCTTATCATTAATATATTTCGCAACCACATCCTTCTGTAGCTGTATATTCCTGCCCGGACCAATTATCAGAATTTCTTTGTCCCTAAGTACATCTGCTAATTTTTTATAATTCCCCTCATCATCAATTTGAGCATTACAATATTCATTATATATATCTTCTGCCACCTCAGCATCATATAAAAGCTTTTTCTCTCCCGGTGTGATATTGCCAAGGCAATCATTAAGCTTTGCCATAGAAAGGTTTTCCTTCTTCATATAGTAGCTTACATAATTAGGGTGGCACTGATTTAGTGCAGACAGATAAAAGAACAGTTTATAATTCCAAGGAGTTTTTTTATAAAACCCCATTACACTCTCCTCTATAGCCTCCAGCATAACATCAATGTTATAATTCTTATTCAAATATCTGTTTAAATACAAAGCAAGCAACTCATCAGGTGCATTGCCTGCACTTTTCCCCATACCATACAATGTTCCATCTACGACAATATCACGTTTAGTCTGTTTTTTTAAAAAGGAAATAGCATTTGCATATGCCAACTGAAAATTATTGTGTGCATGAAAGCCTATCTGAATATCACCATCCACATGTTCATCCAGTATCTCATAATAATGAAGTAAATCATCTGGGTGAAGTAATCCATAGGTATCAACCATTGAAACAGCATATGGTTTTACATCATTAACCAACTTTATCAATTCCATTAATTCATCATCATTATAGCTTGTGATAGAAACCAACTGAGAGAATACTTTGTATCCAAGAGCCTTTAATTGTGCACAAAAATCCATTGCCTCGTACATTCTTTGCTTTTTGAATATTACCCTAATTCCGTCTAAAAAACTTTCTTCACATGGCTGAATATTATCAATGCAGCATGTACCGTAATCTATCATCCCAACTGTCATTGGAGCCTTCTTACAGACATCCTTCCATATACTGGCAACATTCTCCGTCTTAGGCATTATGCTTCTGTTCATGTCAAAAGGTCTTCTATCATCAAGAAAGCCTACCTCAATTATATCAACGCCCGAAGAAACCAGCCTCTCATATATGCTAATCAAATTGTTATGTCCAAATTCCCAATCATTTACATAACCGCCATCTCTAAGTGTACAATCTAATAATCTAATCATCAGCTTTACTCCGCATATTTCTCTATAAATTCCTTTATCTGTCTGTCCATCTCTGATGCCACATTGCCTCCCGACATCCACGCCATTGTCCATTCAACGGTTTTCTTTATCGCTTCATCTATATGCCAGACAGGTTTCCAGCCAAATACACTCTTAACCTTAGAGCAATCCAGCTTAAGGAAATTTGCTTCGTGTGGTGCATTAGCCTCCGCCTTGTTTACCCACTTAATGTGTTCTGTGTTCTTCTCGTTCCATGTATCACAGAAAATACTAACTAAATCCCCAGTAGTGACACAATCCACATCATCAGGTCCTACATTATAGAACCCCTCATATTTTCTATCCTCATACTGTGCTCGTGCAATGTTAAGATACATGACAAGCGGCTCAAGTACATGCTGGTATGGTCTTGTTGAATATGGATTTCTCACAACTATATCTTCTCCACTACAAGCTGCTCTTACACAATCAGGAATAATTCGATCATTCGCGAAATCCCCACCGCCGATCACATTCCCAGCTCTTGCAGTCGACACCGCGACGTCCATCTGTCGAAAAAAAGAATTGATATAACTATGTGTAACTAACTCCGAACATGATTTGCTGTTAGAATAAGGATCAAAACCATCCAATGGCTCATTTTCTCGATATCCCCATTCCCATTCTTTGTTCTTGTACACTTTGTCTGTGGTAACATTCAAAAAAGATTTCACACATGGATGTAACCGAACACACTCACAGATATTCACCGTTCCCATCACATTAGTTTCATAAGTATAAACCGGATTTCTATAAGAATCACGAACAATCGGCTGCGCTGCCAAATGAAACACAATTTCCGGTTGCCCCTCATCAAACACCCTCATCAAATGTTCACGATCCCTAATATCTCCGATTACCGATGTAATGGATTCTTCCACTCCGCAAAGCGAAAATAAATTCGGATTTGTCGGCGCTTCCAAAGAAAAACCGATCACAACAGCTCCCGCGTCTGCAAGAATCCTGCAGAGCCAAGAACCCTTAAATCCTGTGTGACCGGTGATAAGCACTTTCTTTCCTTTATAAAATTCCATCATGTTGGCTGCCACCCTCTTTACCATTTTTTCCATGGAGCCTTCCCTTGTTTTAAAAGATTCTCCAGTATGTCTTTCTCCCTCTTTGTATCCATGCACTGCCAAAAGCCCTTATGTGAATATGACATTAATTGCCCTTCCTTTGCCAGTCTTTCCATTGGTTCCTTCTCAAACACGGTTGTATCATCATTAATATAAGAGAATACCTCTGGTTCTAATACCATATACCCAGCATTAATCGGTATCCCATCATTCAGATTTTTTTCTCGGAACGACCGTACACTATTATCCTCCTCAATATTTAAAACCCCTTTATCCTGTTCCAAAAAAACAGAAGTAAGTGTTGCAATCTTCCCATGTGCCTTATGGAACTCCACAAGTTTTTCAATGTTTACATCGCACACACCGTCCCCATATGTCATCAAGAATGCTTCATCTCCAACATAAGACTCAATACGCTTAATACGCCCTCCAGTCATCGTATGAAGTCCAGTATCTACAACCGTTACTTTCCAAGGTTCCGAACGTTGATTGTGAATGATTATTTTATTTCCCCTCGTAAAATCAAATGTGATGTCTGACGTATGCAGGAAATAATCTGCAAACCACTCTTTAATCACATGTTGTTTATAGCCCGCACATATTATAAAATCATTAAATCCATAATAGGAATATTCCTTCATAATATGCCATAAAATTGGCATTTCTCCAATCTCTATC
>CAVKUW010000017.1:1282-1719 GCA_963659815.1 Butyricicoccaceae bacterium | reverse complement strand
ATCATAGGCTTCGGTTTGAACTCGGATTCTTCTGAAAATCGAGTTCCCAACCCCCCTGCTAATATAACAACCTTCATCCTAAATTTCCTTATCTTATTTTTTATCTTTATTACCGTGAAATCCTTATTTAAAATAAATAAGGAACATTATTTTTGTATGGAGGATTAAAAAATGACAAAGGATCAGTTGACAAAGGATGTAATGAGGGAGTGGATATTGTCGAAGAAAAAATATATAAAGGAGTCTACATATACTTATTATTTGTATGAAATAGAAAACTATATCATACCAGTACTAGGTGAATATAAAATTTCGGAAATAAATGAAAATAGTATCCAAGAAGCTGTTTTACACTGGCAACAATATGGAGGAAAAGAAAAGCAATCACTTAGGAAATCAACAGTTCAAAATTTAGTAACATTAATAAAACAAATTAT
>CAVKUW010000017.1:0-1272 GCA_963659815.1 Butyricicoccaceae bacterium | reverse complement strand
ATGCGATATGCTGTAAAAGAAGGTGGATGCAAGGAGAACCCTTTGGAAATTCGTTTTATTCCAACACAAGTTGAACAAAAGAAAAATGTATTTACTTTAGAAGAGCAACATTTAATAATGAACACTATTTGTAAAACGCCCAATTTTAGGAAATTTGGTATTTTTTTATGCCTTAATAGTGGGTTGCGGATAGGAGAATTGTGTGCTTTGCAATGGACGGACATTGATTTCCAAAATCGTGTTGTTCATATCAATAAAACAATGCAACGAATCTATAATAAACGTTCCAACCCCAAAACAAAGATCATAATTTCCACGCCCAAAACTCGCACATCTATGAGGGAAATTCCACTTTCAAAAAATACAATGAATTTAATAAAACAATTACCTTCATTGAATGTGCAAGGGTACATATTGACTAACTCAAACAAGTATATGGAACCGAGAGCTATTCGCAAATATTATAATAATTTTTTGCTAAAATTGGGAATTCAACCGATTAATTTTCATTGTCTGAGACATACTTTTGCAACACGATGTATAGAAAATGGAGCAAATTATAAAACAGTAAGTGAATTACTAGGACATTCTTCTATAAATACCACATTAAATTTATATGTTCATCCACCAATCTCTGAAAAAAGAAAATGTGTAGAATTGATACAATAAATTGTATTCACAATAAAATTGATTAAAAATGACATATATATACAAATAGACACAAATCCTTTGACTTTTTATAATGAATTAGGTATTATAATAAAAGCTTTATTTATTTTAAATAAGGGTTATCTTTATCATAAAACAAGAGGATACTCATGCGGTTATTTATAAAACAAAACAGATATTACATTGCTTTAATATCTAGCATAGCTTTAGTCAATATTTTATTAATTTTTAATGATAACGTGTGGTGTGATGAAGCTTTCATCCTAAACGCATGTAAATACAACATTAAAGAACTATTAATTTACATTGCTAAATATGATATGCGTCCACCATTATACCTGGTATGCATAAAAATTTGGTCGTTAATATTTGGAGTTGGAGTTCCTCAATTCAAAATTTTTTCAATTATTCCGACCATACTTGTTTTAATTGTTGGAATACGATTTATAGAGTCCGATTTATATGGAAATAAAAAATATATTGCAACCATATACGCTTTACTAACAGGGTTATCTCCAATTGGTTTAACAAAAAATATTGAAATCACCATATATTCATGGGCTTTTTGCTTTGTGACTTGTAGCGCAATATACGCCTATAAAG
>CAVKUW010000016.1:0-2415 GCA_963659815.1 Butyricicoccaceae bacterium | reverse complement strand
GAAGTAAAAAGGATGTATCCTCGGAAGATGCGGTAAATAATACATTGACCAATACGATACAGGATGGAGCTATTAGGATAGATAATAGTCCAACGTTTAATAACAATGTTACTGTTGAGGGAGATACAATCAATAATGATGTTAATAATTATGTTGATGGAAAGACGGATAGTGATAATAATAAAAATTTTATTCAGAAGTTTCTTGGTTTTTTTGAATTACTTGAGAATAACAGTTTTCTCGGAGTGTTTGCAAAAGTGTTCGGCTGGTTGCCGCCAGGTATATCTTCGGTTATTACTACCGCAATAGGCATTAGTGCTAGTATCGGTGTATTTAGATTCTTCCGTCGGTAAGGGGGTGGGTGTATGAGTGTAGGCGATTGGCTTGTATGGTTGTGGTCACTTTTTACGGATAATGGATATCATGTGTTTGATGTTTTTGTTAGTTTTGCAGATATTCTTATATTTGTAATTATAGCTGGATTGTTTATCTGGTTGATTTCGGTATTATTGGGTGGAGATTGAAAAAAGAGGGGTTATTTCTTCCCCTCTTGAATGTCTCTCAATGTATTGATTATCTCTTTGAGTAGTTGGTTTTGTTCGTCGATTCGCTTGCTCATTTTTTTTATCATGTCTCTAATTGCGATTATTGTTGTTAACATTGTGCCGACTACAAAAATAATTATTTCTATATTGTTGTTCATAAATTACCCCCTTTTCTCTGATTATATGCAATCAGGGTAGGGAAGTCAAGAAAGGAGTTTATATGATATTAGATTTTAATAGTTACTTGGTCGAGATTTCGACCGATACGGATGCGACGCAGACGGATGCTCCGGCATTGCCAGAAGCGACGGACGACCGCTTGTATATGTCTCAAGCGTATCATGGAAAGACGATTGACGATGTATATAGTATGCTTGTGTCTTGCCGGAACTGTCTGCTGTTGCTTTGCTTTATCGTGCTTATATTTGAAGCGCACAAGCTCTTGAAGAACGCCATGCGGCGGCACTTCAAGGCGTAAGGGGGTGGTTGTATGGATTTTCTCGGAATCTTCGTTGATGGTAATATGCTTGAGACGTTTTGTAATATGTTTTTGGTTGTATTCGCGTTGGATTTTATATCAAACCTTGCGCAGATTCTTAGAATGAAATAGGGGGTGTCGTATGCTTAAATGGTTATTTATCATAGGTTTTATATTTGCATTTATATTGTTGCCGCAAGTAAGGTACACTTGCTTTCATCTGCCCTTGGTTTTTTATAATTTTGTAGTCGATACATGCAAGTATTTCAAATTCAAGAAGTATAACGAGTACCGCGGCTATGGTCGTATGCAAATATATGTTGCTGACGAACGCCAGCCGTTTGGAAGTGGCAAGACGTTGTCTATCGTCGATTATGTTTTAGCGATCTATCGTCGCTATAGTGGTGCGCTCGTCTGGTCGGAGAGTGACAAGAAGTTTGTGCCGCAAAAGATTAAGATTTATAGCAATGTCGAGTTGCGCGGTGTACCATATGTGCCGCTTGTATCTTATGAGCAGTTGATAAACGCACGCAACGAAAATAACGATAGCATGGTTCAACTGTTTGTTATTGATGAGCTGGGTTCGCAGTTTAATAATCGAAACTGGAAATCGAACTTGCCGACAGATTTACTCGAAGCAATCTTGCAGCAGAGAAAGAGTAAGATTGGTATATTGGGAAGTGTGCAGGATTGGAGCTTGTTTGATGCGACTTTGCGCAAGGTGTCCGCGGAGTGTATTGTTTGTTCCAAATGTTGGCGATTCGTTGTCAATCGGATTTTCTATGCAAAAGATATGGAGAAAGCAAACTATAATACTGACTTGATTAAAAGCCACGGCGTGCGGTGTTTCTTTGCGACTGATAAGATTTATAACGCTTATGATACTAACGAACGTGTCGAAAAGATCGCGGAAGCTGTTGCCGCTGGCGAAATGCTGACAAACGAAGAGATCTTGAACCATGCCAGCGGTGAGACGTCGGATATATCTACGCTTACGAGTTTGAAACGCAAGTATAAGAAGAGAGTGAGGCGGTAAGATATGATTGGATATGCAGCAGAAATTAGAAATGATTGGATTCTTCACGCGTCGGATATGGAGTTAGTGCGCACATATTTTAGCTATTGCGGTTCTGATGACCTAGAAACTGTTGCTATATGCGATGTTGTGCGCGGTGAGATTGTGCGTCGTTTCATGCTTCAGACGCTAAAAAAAGAGCATACAAGAAAGAAGTGTGATAATGATGTTTAATGTTATTTTGACAGTGATATGTGTTGTATCGCTGATTAGTGTGTGCATGATCGCAGGCTCTTTGTATCATCTGATAGATGTCATTGAGGAAAAAATAGACGATATGAGTATGCTTGAGTGCAAGATCGCGCAGGATTTGCCGG
>CAVKUW010000015.1:0-34160 GCA_963659815.1 Butyricicoccaceae bacterium | reverse complement strand
GGATGCCAAAGCAGCACTTAATCTCTATAAGAGCAGAGACACATCGGAGAAGCTGTTCCGTGGGGATAAATCCTATCTTGGAGATAAGAGCCTGCGGGTTTATGGCGATGCAGCTGCAGATTCCAAGATATTCATTGAGTTCCTGGCACTTATCGTGCGAAATCGAATGTATAACTGTCTGAAAGATGAAATGCTGAAGCTGGATAGCCGTCCGAACTACATGACAGTGCCTGCCGCGATCCGCGAGCTGGAGAAGATTGAAATGGTGCGGTTGACCGACAATAAATATCGTTTAGATCATGCAGTTACTGCTACACAGAAAACGATACTGAAGGCATTTGGAATAGACGTAGCATTGGTCAAGTATTACGCAGAGGGAATCAGTAAGATTTTGAGGGAGGAAAAATAAAATGGCAAGAGGAAGAAAAGCTGGAACGACAGTTGCTACAATTGATCAGCAGATCGAGAAAGCACAGGAAAAAGTGATAAAAACCAAGCAGGCATACGATGCGGCGACAGATGCGCTGCAAAAGCTTCTGGACAAACGAGACGCAAAACGCAAGGATGAATTATGGAGCGCTATACTCAAGAGTGAGAAATCTTACGAAGAGATCCTCGGCTTTATCAGTGCAGATGCAGCGGAGTAGGAAGAATAATAGAAAAGTCTCGATTTTATACAAAATGCACAAATCGAGACTTTTAAGGTGGAATATAAGAGGAAGTTGATATAATGTGATGGTAAAAGGAACCGAGGTACGGGGATTTTCCGATGCCAAAATGTTAGCGGAATCCCTGCAGGCGAATATGGTGCAGCCAGCGCTTATGCTTTTGGATATTGAGATGCCGGAGCTTTCCGGGTTGGAGCTGCGTGAGCAAATGGCTTCGAAGCTGCGCATGACAGATATTATCTATGTAACGTCGCATGAAGAAATGATGGAGGCGGCATTTGGGCGAAATGTGATCGCATTTGTCAGAAAAACAGGAAATTGGGATAAGCTGACAGAGGTGTTGCAGAACTTTCAGAGAGAGCATCAACGACTGATCGACGTAACATGGAAGAAAAAAGTATGGCAGATTGATGTATCGCAGATACTATATATACAGTCTGCGGATAATTATAGTCAGATAACCTTTTATCTGCGCGGGGAAGTCGTGCAGGCACTGCAAACGTATACAATGAAAGAGTGGGAGCAGATTCTGCAGGAACAGGGATTTTGCAGGATATCGAGATTTGTGATCGTGAATTATGCGTATGTGGAGGACATCCAGAAAACGTCATTGTTTATGGAGGATGGTACGCGTTTTGTCATACCAAATGGAAAGGTGCGGAAGCTGCGGCAGCATGGACAGGTGGTTTGGTGCTGCTGGGGACATTCGTAGAAATGGAACTCCTGCACGAAAACACGAATGTGCTATTTCCGATTTTAAATGGAGTTGCATTTTGTATCTGGAAACGGAAATCTATACGGGAATCCATAAAAGCGTATGTTTTGTCTTATATGGTTGTGGAGGTTGTAGATTCGATTCTATATGTATGCATTGCGCTTTTGGCACATGTGAGTGTCAATGACATTGTATTTTCTGATCAGATCTTAGACGGAATCTGCTCGCTGCCGGGACTTGTTTTGTGGGTGTTGCTCTATAAAATGCAAAAAAATAAATCCCATGTATGGACACTTGTAAACCGTAATTTCTGGGTGTTGCTCGCGGGAGGCATGCTTGCGGCAGTTCAGGTTTTATTTCTGACTTATATCGTAGGGGATGGAGAAATCAGGAATGTGGCAGGCGAGACCTATGTTGTACTTATGATGTTATTTGGCTCAGCGGTCATCGTATGTGCATATCTGATCTACATTGGAAAGCTGAAAACAAAGGGCGACCGGCAGGCGGAGCAGATACGGATGTTTGAGCGGGAACAGAAGCTGACCAGAGATTATTATGTACAGTTGTATGAGAAAAATGAGGAGACACGCGCCCGACAGCATGAATTCCGGCATATGATGCAGACGGTGCAGGATCTGCTCAAAAAGGGAGAGATCGCACGGGCAACGGCAATGGTTGAAAGCTGGAATCATATGGAAACAGAACAACCGACATGTATATATTCACAAAACCGACTTGTGGATGCCGTGATTTCAGGCGTGCTTGGAGCTGCGATTTCAAAGGAGAAGATACTATTTACATATCAGGGAAGGTTGCCGCAGGAGCTTGGGATTGATGATCTGGATTTGTGCTTTTTCCTGTCCAATATGCTGGAAAATGCAAAGGAAGCCGTTGAGAAAATACCTCTGGATATTGGAGAACGGAAGATTCATCTTACGATTGGAACATACAAGAAGCTGATTTTTTTTGACTGTGTAAATACGATTTTGCCGGACGGGGAATCGTCTACCGGGACAGAGAAGAATCCGGCTTGGCATGGATTTGGACTACATAATATACACAAAATCGTGCAAAAATATGATGGAGAGTTTGAACTTTCCTTTGAGAGACAAACAGCAACTGCTCATGCGGTTCTGCATAAAAACCTCTAAACCATACATACTAGCTTATGTATAGTTTGGAGGTTTTTTTATGGACTGGAAAGATCTGTATGATGATAACAATAAGCTCAAGGTGCCTCTGCGGCGGAGCTTAGCTGAAAATAAAAAGGTGCTCGGCATCTTGTTTGAAAACTGCGGCGATGTAGTACAGAAGTCTTTTGCGATGGAGCGGGCAGAGGGCATGGTGTACATGCATGTCGTGTATATTGATGGCCTGACGGACAACGGCATGATCGAGGAGACGATCCTGAAGCCGCTTTCGTATGAATGGCGTGGAAACTCGGCGAAGGATGTCTGGGACAGTATCTTATATCAGGAGGTTCAGACCGCGGATATCAAGGAGGAAACCTCCTTTGATAAAACAGTCGGTTCGATTCTGAAAGGTGATACGGCGATTTTTATTGATGGTTATGCAAGGTCGATGATCGTATCGTCGAAGAAATTACCGCTTAGAGGAATTTCTGAAAATGATACGGAAGCGGGCATGCGCGGACCGAAGGACAGCTTTAATGAGGGATTCCGGCAGAGTACCGCGTTGATCCGGCGGCGGATCAAGGATGCAAAATTGCGCGTGGAGCAGGATACGATAGGGGAGCGCACACGGACGGACTATGCGCTTGTGTATCTGGCAGATGTAGCGTCGGAAGAGCTGGTTAAGCGCGTGCGGGAGGACATGCATCGCTATGATATTGATGCTATCTATGATAGCGGGATGGCACAGCACCTGATGGAGAATTGGTATTCACCGTTTCCGACATTTCAGTCGACAACCAGACCGGATAAGGTGGCAGCCGGTATCACGGAAGGCAGAGTGGCTATCGTATTCGATAACTCGCCGGAGGTGATTCTGGCACCGTGTAATCTGAATATGCTGTTGCAGACGTCCGACGATTATTATAATCGCTGGGCGGTCGGGACATTTGCACGGATCATCCGGTATATTGCGGCATTTCTGGCGGTGTCTCTGCCAGGACTTTATATTGCAATTACCGTGTATCATAGTGATATTCTCCCGACGAAGCTTCTGTATGCGATCGCATCAGCGCGGAGCATGGTGACATTTCCCGTGATCGTGGAAGTGCTGCTGATGGAATTTTTGTTCGAGCTTTTACGCGAAGCCGGGATACGTCTGCCGGGGCCGCTTGGCAACACGATCGGTATCGTCGGCGGCTTGATCGTCGGACAATCGGCGGTGGAGGCGGGCATCGTGAGCACGATGGTAGTGATCGTCGTGGCACTGACTGCCATTGCTGGCTTTGCGATTCCAAATGAAGAGTTTGCATCGGTGTTCCGTCTGCTCAAATTTTTCGTGATTATTCCGTCTGCCATCTGGGGCTTGTACGGATATATTCTGGCGCTTCTGGTGATTGCGGTGCATCTGTCGGGACTGATGAGCTTCGGAATCCCGTATATGTATCCAATTGTCGCCGGAAATGGAAAGCGCGCCTATGCGAATCAGGATTTCGTGCTGCGGGCACCGATCTCGTGGATGCGGAAACGCCCAATCTTTGCGCGCGAGGAGGAACGGACGAGGCTGAAACCCAACAGAGAAGGAGGAAAAAAATCATGAATCTGGCGGACGGTAAAATCTCCAAACGGCAATGGTTTCGCATGAGCTATCTCGAATGTGTCACGATCAGTATGATGATGATTCCGTATATCACATTGTCGCTTGCGGGGAAATATCATGTGCTGGCACTGGTGGTCGGGCTTGCATTTGTCGTGTTCTATGGTGCACTGATGCTGTATCTTGCGGACTTTGTTCCGTGCGGTTATATCAATGCGATCCGGAATCATATGGGATGGACTGCCGGTATATTGGACGTGCTGTATGCCTTACGGTATCTGCTGCGTGCGACACTTATAGCCGTCTTTTTCTCCATGATTTTGCAACGGTATCTGCTGCAAAGCTTCTCCGTATGGTGGATATTTCTGCCATTTCTCGGAATTACATTGTATGGTGCGTCAAAATCGACGGAAGGACGCGGACGGATGTTTGAATTTTTGTTTGGGTGGATGGTCGTGCCCCTCATATTGATCGTTGTATTCTCGGTATCCAATATCGACGTCGGCGCAATCATGCAGGGAATCATATCACCATCAGAGGTATCGGGCGTGTTCAGGGGCGCGTATGCAATTCTTCTGGCATTGTCGCCATTAGAATTGCAGCTCTACAGCCGCCCATGCGTGAAGGAAAAAGACCGGACAGGTGGAATCTGGCTGCTTGTCTGGATCTTATTTACCATTGTATTTGCGTATCTGTTTATCGTGGCAATTCTTGGCTATGGCTGGACGGCAAGCGACACGACGGCATCGTTTAATGTAATGGAAGCGGCGTCCTTTCCGGGTGGTGCCGTGGCACGCCTTGACTATCCGGTGATGGCGTTCTGGATTATCGGTGTATTTGCGGTCGTGAGCGGCTATCTGCACCAGACGCGGGACTTCCTGTATTCGCTGTGCGAAGTGAAGCATAAATGTGGGCGCGTTGTGACATTTGTGGTGATGTTTGCATTTGCGTGTCTGTTTGCGTATGGAATGCAGTTTGAATCGGTCGTGAAATATGGCATGCGGTATTTCCTATATGCAGACCTTGCGATCGGCATTGTATTTCCGTTGATCGTCATGTGGATGAAGACAAAGAAACGCGTGAAATGGGGAATCTGGTTTGTCTGTCTGACTGTGTTAGCTGCAATCGGCAGTGTATTGATCGGGGATGAAAAGCTTGGCAGACAATTCATACAGAATGATTTCACTGCGATAGAGCAGAAAAAGGAAACCTTGGAGCACCGGGATTATGTGCAGGAAATGCAGGTAGAAACTGCGAAGGAAGGATATCAGTTTACATTTGTGATTGCAGATATCGCCGGGTACGAAGGGGAAAACAGCATCAAGCAGACGCTCTACCATGTGCAGGCGGACAGTCTGGAGATGGCGGCAGATCTGTACCGGAGAGAGAACGAACGGCAGTTGGATTTTGGACATATGAAGCAGATCGCGGCAGATATGACAGGACAGGAGATACATCCGCTCTTGCTGGAGCTTGGACATCGACCTGGTATTTCCAAATCGGTTCAGGTTGTGATGGAAGCGGATGGGGCGAAATATATTTTGCGGGAAATGATTAAAGCTGCTTACGGAAGGGAAAGCTTGTAACGAAATCAACTTTCGATGGAGGAGTTTGTTATGGGGTATAAGATTCTAAAAGGAGCGATGGTCGGAATTCTGCTTGGCGTGTGCGGCGGGATTCTGCTTACGAGTGTGCTGCATATTGCCGGAGGCGGGAGTGTGCGCGATGTTGTCAGTTTGTTCCGCGAGGGTAATATGAAAATGCTATTTGCAGGTCAGAAAATAAGCGATGAGGATCAGGCAGATCTTGAAGCTGTGTTTGGAGATAGCGGTGAAGCAGGGCTTCTGTCAGGGGATGCGAATGATGTTGCAGGAAAGAGTGGTATTTGCGCGGATGTCTATGAGGACGCGCTGAAAAGCCCGGAAGATGTCGTGGTGCGGTTCCATGTGCGCGCAAACAGTGACAGTGAGACAGATCTTGCTCTGAAATATGAGGTGCGGGATGCAGTGCTTGCTTTGCTTGTGGAAGATCTGCAGAAAGCAGAAAATGACAGCGAAGCAATCTTGTATCTGGCACAGAATTTATCGGAGATCCGCGATACCGCGCGTGCGGTTGTCGAGGAGGCAGGCTATCATTACGATGTAAAGGCATATATTACGAGAGAGGAATTCCCGATTCGGGAATATGGGGAACTGGTGCTTCCCGCGGGAACCTACCGGGCACTGCGTATAGATATCGGAGAGGCAAAGGGCGAGAATTTCTGGTGCATGCTGTATCCAATGATGTGCTACACGATGGACGCGGGGGCAGTTGTCGATTCGGCAGATGCAGAGAAGCTTGCACAGGCACTTGATGAGGAAAGCTACGAGAAATTATTTGTGAAACGGGACACGAAGCCTGGTGGTGTCAAAGTCAAGTTAAAGATTCTTGAATGGTTGCAGGATACCTTCTAAGTTGCTATAATATGGGAAATAAATTATTTCCTATGAAAGGCAAAAAACATGAAAAAGAAGCTAGCAGTTATATTTGGCGGCCGCTCATCCGAGCATGAAGTATCCTGCGTGTCAGTTGTTACAATTGCCAAAGCAGTAGATCTTGAGAAATACAACATGTTCCTGATCGGAATTACAAAAGACGGTGAGTGGAAGCTTGTAGAAGATATCGCAAGCATTGAGGACGGAAACTGGAAGGAAAGTCCCGTTTCTGCAATTATTTCCCCGGATACAAAGGGTGGACTTATCATTTCGCAGGACGATATGATGAAGGTGCAGCCGATCGATGTGATCTTCCCTGTCTTGCATGGCATGTATGGTGAGGATGGAACGATTCAGGGATTGTTCGAGATGGCAGATATCCCGTATGTCGGATGTGGTGTGTTCGCTTCGGCTGCATCTATGGATAAGTTCTATACAAAGCTTGTTGTTGATACACTTGGAATCCGTCAGGCTGTTTATGTGCCAGTGCTGGCAGAACAATTGGATGATATTGATGAGGTGACAGCCCGTGTTGAGGCAAAGCTTTCTTATCCGGTATTTGTAAAGCCATCAAAGGCAGGGTCTTCCAAGGGTGTTTCCAAGGCAGATGACCGTGCAGCATTGGTTGTCGCTTTGAAGGAAGCAGCAAAGCATGATTATAAGATTCTGGTTGAGGAGACGATCGTTGGTCGTGAGATCGAGTGTGCGGTTCTTGGCTATGGTAAGAGTACAAAAGCATCCCGCGTGGGCGAGATTCTTGCGGCTGCAGAATTCTACGATTTCGATGCCAAGTACAACAATGCAGAGTCCAAGACTGTAATCGGTGCAGACCTTCCTGACGGAAAAGAGGCAGAAGTGCAGAAGGATGCGGTTGCAATCTTCAATGCGCTGGATGGCTTCGGTCTTTCCCGTGTAGACTTCTTCTTAGAGAAGGACACGAACGAGGTTGTATTTAACGAGATTAACACATTACCGGGCTTTACTTCCATCAGTATGTATCCGATGCTCTGGAAGGATAAGGGATATTCGATTGAGAGTCTGGTAGAAACTCTGATCGAGATGGCAAAGGAACGTCCATAATGAAAGCAGTCATTGAGTTTGAAAATGTAGATGTGGAGACCGGCGAAGTGATGCGCTCGCAGGCGACCGCGCTGGCAAGCATGACCGAAAATGGCATGAAGCTTACCTATGTAGAGGATGTGTCTGGGGATGGACACAAGACACGCTGTACGATGCTGTTCTCCGACAATCGGCTCCGTGTGACGCAGAGTGGCGAATTGAATTCGGACTTCGTATATGAGCATGGGTTAACGCATCATACGAAATACGCAACCGGTTATGGTTCGATTCCGGTCACCTTGCAGACGAAGCATTTCTTACATACGGCAGAGGGCATTGATTATGAGGCAGCCGTTTTGGCAGAGGAGTTTTCCTTACGCCTTGCACTGCAATATACGATGGAGATGGGAAATGAGTCGCCGATGGAGCGGAAGATGAAGGTGCATGTACATAATTTAGCGGATTAGGTATGCCATACAGATGATTATGCAAGAATAGAAAATCGGATGGACTTACGACAATCATGTAATTCCATCCGGTTCTTTTATTTTTCTGTAATTTTCTTTTCTTTCTTTTTTCGCATCGCCAGCCATATGAACAGTACCGTAAGCACCAGCGCACCAGCTGTAATGATACTGCATCGCATGGTTTCCTCAAACCATACAGATGGAATGAACAGCACACTCAGGTTGATGCTGAAATGCAGGATCATGCTTGCGAGGAGTGAGTTCGCTTTGTAAGCCACAAATCCAAGCAGACATCCTAAGATGCATGCATAGATGCCCTGTACGATGTTGCCGTGATACAGTCCGAAAAGCACGCCCTGAAACAGGATTGCAAAAGCCGCTGGCATGTAGCGCTTCGCATAGCCCATGATCACACCGCGGAAGAATAACTCTTCGCCGATCGGGGCGATCACAAAGGTCGCGATGATCGTTGGAACTGCCCGGTTTACACCGACTGCTTTGGATACAAGCTCATAGTAAGCTGCAAAGGTATCCGGGAAGAGGGGGCTTACCAGACTCAGGATTCCGTCCACCATGATCTGGATTGCAACACCGGCAAGCAATAAAAATGGAGTCCGTATAGAACAGACGCATGAAAAAATATTTTTCATGCGTCCTTTTGCATTATCTTCGGAAACAATATTTTCCCGATAAAATATGCGGTAATACCAGACTCCGAAACAAATCAGAAATACGATGTGCTGTGCAAGCACAAGGTACGCCTGATTCATAGGCTGGTTATAATCCATTTGTAAGATCTTGCCAATCGTATTTTCGCTGTTTGATTTCTCATCGGAACGCATATTCTTGAAGAAAAGAATTGCAACATCGATGAAATTCAATACATACTGCGCCAATACGGCAATCAGAAACGGTGTAAAGGAACCGATAATATCTTTCAATTTTGCCGGTTGATTTTTACATCTTGTCACTGATCTTCTTTGCTCTTTCTTTCTCTCGACGAAGCTCTTCCTTGGACTTCTCAACAGGCTTGTCTTTGCCCTTGGATTTTGCTTTTTCGAGCATTTCTGCGTTCAACTGCTTCTGCATCTCAACTTGACGTTTCCGCATACGTGTACGCCAGTTGCCCTTTTTCTTCTTGCCAGTTTCTTCTTCCTGAGCCACCTTCTTGCCGCGGACACTCTTCACACTGATGATGTAAATACCGCTGACCATCGCTTTTACTTCGCCTCTGGTTGGAAGCTCGTCGAAGATCGCATCGTCACAGATCATGTTCATAATCTGTGGACCAACCTTGACCTTTGCGATTGGAAGCTTTGCCTTTTGGTAACGCTTTGGTGTCTGTTCCATTACCATTTTCGGAAGTCCGGCATCTTTCATCGGCAGCATTTTTTTGTCGATGATCAACATATTCATCGGCTGTGCCGCCTCTACCATCTGTTCTTTCTGTGCGCTTTGTTTCTTCTGTAATTTGTCACCGACTCTGTATAACACGAACATAAGTGCAAGTGCTACCACGATGACAATAATCATGATTAACCACCAAGGCATGGTTCAAATCCTCCTCTAAATGTTATTTTTATCATACATATCCTGTATAAGCTGTGGAAACTCTGCATATCGCTCCTTGCGTTCCTTTGGTGGAAGCTCACAAGGATAGATTGGCTTTCCGAATTCAATCGTTACTTTGTGACTGTGAATCCGTCTCTTCGGTGCGGATTCAAGCATCAGATCAGAACGGCAGATTGATACCGGAACAATCGGGGATTTCGACTTCTCCGCCATTTTATAGCCGCCCTCACGGAATGGCAGAAGCGTGTCAGTCTGATTTCTGGTTCCCTCTGGGAATACGACCATCGAATGTCCCTGCTTCATGTACTCCGTTCCCTGCTTGATCACGGATAAGCCCTGCTTGATATCTTCTCTGTCCAAGAACAGACATCCGATATCCCGCATATACAGAGGGAGAAGCGGAAGCTTTTCCATTTCTTTTTTGGCAAGGAAGCCAAGTGGCTGACCGATTGCCTCATGATAGATCAGAATGTCAAAATAACTGCGGTGGTTGCCGATGAATAACACCGGACCATCCTGTGGTATATTTTCTTTTCCGATGACGTTCACCTTGCATCCGGACAGCTTCAATTCCAGACGGAAGAAGCCAGATACAAACTTGCGTGCTTTTTCCCATGATTTCTCAGGATTTTTTTTCCATAATTGTTTCATGTAGAGATGGTATGGCAGACAGAAAAACAATGCTACCATCAATACGATTCCAACTCCCAATGTTTTCATAGATACACCTCTTATCGTCCAAACATTTTACAGGTTTCATATAATCTTGCTTCGAGTTCGTGTGTCAGTGCCTCTTCCTTGTATCTCCAAGCCCAGTTTCCTTCTGCAACGCCAGGTGTATTCATACGAGCCCAGGAATCCAGACATAATACATCCTGCATTGGTACGATTGCCATGTTGGCAACAGAGCCAAAGCATGCACGGATCATGATCCAGCAGATGTCATAGCCATCGGTAGAGAAGTAGCGGCGGAGCTTATCTTTGGAAGCTTCGTATGCGTGCTTGTACCAGCCAAGGGTTGTATCGTTGTCATGTGTACCCGTATAGCAGACACAGTTACGAACAAAGTTGTGTGGAAGGAAATCATTTTCCTCCGGATTCTCAAATGCGAATTGCAACACCTTCATGCCCGGCAGACCGAACTTGTCACGCAGTTCAATGACGGAATCATCGATCTCACCAAGATCTTCAGCGATAATTGGGAGATGATAACCAAGTGTTGCCTCCAACTGTGTGAAGAAGTTTACGCCCGGTGCCTCTACCCATTTTCCGTTGATTGCAGTTGGCTCACCATAAGGAACTGCCCAGTACTTATCGAAGCCACGGAAGTGGTCGATACGCAGGAAATCGGAGAGCGTTAACTGGTGACGGATACGGCTCAGCCACCACTCATAACCAGTTTCTGTATGCTTCTTCCAGTTGTAAAGTGGATTGCCCCACAACTGTCCGGTTGCTGAGAAATAATCTGGTGGAACTCCGGCAACAACGGTTGGATAACCCTTGGAATCAAGCTGGAACAGGCTCTGGTTCGCCCATACATCCACGCTGTCCCATGCCATGAAGATAGGAATATCGCCCACGATGGAAATGCCCTTGTCGTTTGCGTATTTCTTCAAAGTTGTCCATTCGTAATAGAACAGGAACTGGATAAACTTGTAGTAGCCCATCTCTGTATCGAGCTTCTTCACCCATGTTTCCTTCTGCTTCTTGGTTGGCTTCTTCAGGTTGTCTTCCCACATGTACCAAGGCATGCCCTGATGATAATCCTTGCCAGCCATGAACAGTGCGTAATCCTCCAGCCAGACAGATGTCTCACAGAAATTATCAAACGCCTGCTTCATTTCCGGATTGTCATGGATGCCATCGGATAAAGACTCGTCGTGGAAACGGGAGTAAGCAAGCTTCAATAAACCTGTCTTAAACTCGATCAACTCGCCATAGTTGATCTGCTCCGGATTCCATGCTGGCATATTCCGGAAGTCTTCATCGTAAAGAAGATGTAACTCTTTCAGATGATCCAGACTGATAATAAGTGGCTGTCCTGCAAAGGCGGAAAACGGCTGATATGGAGAATCTCCAAATCCGGTATGTCCGAGAGGCAGTACCTGCCATGTATTTAATCCCGAACGATCCAGAAAATCAACAAATCTGTATGCGCTTGCACCCAGCTCACCGATGCCGTAAGGCCCCGGAAGTGAGGTTGGATGAAGCAGTATCCCCGTGTATTTCTTTGGCTTTTTGCTTGCGCCAACTTCTTCTGCCATAATATTTTTGTCCTCCTAATTATGTATCTCCTAATAAACCAAACCTCATTATACCGAAAAACCGGGAAATTATCTATATAATTTGTAAAGTTTTTCAAACAAAGGAATGGCTTTTTCGACCATATCCGATGTTACACAGTAAGAGATTCGGAAATGTCCTGGACATAAGAAGCTGTCACCCGGTACGATGATCAGGTTCAGCTCTTTGGCTGCGCGCCAGCAGAACTCATTTGCATCCTCGGTCAGGGCACGAGGGAACATGTAGAAGGTTCCGCCCGGTTCCACCATCTCGTAGCCAATGCGCGTCAGTTCTTTATATAAAATGTTTTTGTTTGTCTCATAGATTGAAAGGTCGCTTGTCTGATCCAGCACAGACTCCACAGCCATCTGAATGATGGAAGGTGGACAGTTATGTCCGGTGAATCTGGAGATCTGACCAGCCATAAGAACCAGAAGCTTTGCATCCTCGCAGGCTGGGTTCACTGCCATGTAACCGATACGTTCACCCGGCAGAGATACGGACTTACTGAAGGAATAACAGCAGATTGTATTCTCGTATAACTTGGAGATAAATGGCGCATCCACACCGGCAAATACAATCTCACGGTAAGGCTCATCGGAGATCAGGTAGATCGGATGTCCATATTCCTTTTCCTTTGCACGCAGAATATCTGCCAGCTTTGTGATCGTGGCAGTTGAATAAACGATACCAGATGGGTTATTCGGGGAGTTGATGAGGATCGCCTGTACATTCGGGTTCAGGGCTTTCTCAAACTCTTCAAAATTGATCTGGAATGTGGTGATATCGGCAGGAATCACGGTAAGCTTTGCTCCGGTACCTGTCACATATGGAACATATTCCGGGAAATAAGGCGCGAAGGTGATAACCTCGTCGCCGTCCGTTGTCACACAGCGAAGTGCATGTGCCAGTGCACTGGCTGCCGCACTTGTCATGAAGATGTGATCCATCGTGTAGTTCATGCCAAAACGCTTATTCAAAGAATCGGCAACTGCCTGTCTTGTCGATGGAAGTCCAAGCGATGGGCTGTAGCTATGCAGCTTTACCGGATTTTCTGTTTGAAGTAATTCAATCATACGATCCGTAAACGCCTGAGGCACAGGAACGGATGGATTTCCGATGGAAAAATTGTAGATATTCTCCATGCCAATTTCGGCTCCTTTTTTGTTGGCATAATCAAAAAATTGGCGAATGATAGAACCTTTTCCTGTCATATCCTTGTAGAATTCGTTAATCATGGATTTATTTTCCTTTCTTTTTGTTAATTTTCGAAATGTGCTTGAATTTGAATATATGCCTGCATCCACTTCTGGAAATATAAATATGTTTGGAACTTAGAAGTTCTTGATGTTCTGTAAGTATGTAGCAATGGTTGAACACGATGTTCAACCAAGCCGCCACTGAGCCATGGACAGCGAATTGGCGGCGGTTGCGTGCATGATCAATATGTATGTCAGAACATCTAGTACTTCTTAGTTTCAATACATCATATATTTGCAGAAGTGGATGCAGGTAATATATATACAAATTCAAATGCATTTCGCAATTATTAAGTCTAAGTGTGAATGAATCTTGATAAACAGAAAACAAGTGGCGAGAAAAACCGGGGAGGGAATTAATTCGCCACTTGTTTGAGGGGAGAGAGGATTCAAATATATGAAAAGCTCTTACAATGCATACTATAACAATAAATTGTGTCTAAAATATGTTCTATTTGTGAAAAAGTTTTCACATCCTCAAATCCCTGCTGTTTATTCAGCGTCGTAGTTCTTGATGGATGCATCAAGCTTCTGTAATGTCTTCTGAATGGAGTCGTTGATAACACCTGATTCATGTGCCATCTTACCAAACTCATGCGCAACAACGGTGAATCCGCGTCCGGCTTCGCCTGCACGTGCAGCTTCGATGGAAGCGTTCAGTGCAAGGATATTCTGCTTATTTTCAATCTTCTTTAATCCCTGTGATTTTCCGGCAAGCTCCTTGATGAGGGCAGCAGCACCAGCGATCTCTTCATTGAAAGAAGCGATTGCTTCCTCGTATTTCTTCTTGCGGTAACCAGCCTCCAAGAGATTCTGGATAGCGGCAACCAGAATGGCAGCAGCAGCTTCGACAACTTCTTCGTCTGTATCCTCATCCAAAGGACCACCAACGACCGTTGCAACTTCAACGTCATCGACTTCGATGCTCTCGCCAAATGCTTCTACATTATTTCTGGAAAATCCGAGCTTGTTGGAAAGGAAGTTACCTTCATCATCCAGAACAACGGCGATCATGTGTGTTGCAGCTGCCCACTGTACCAGAATATTATCGAGTGCTTCCATATCTAAATAATCATTTATAGTCATAAATTGCTCCTCCTTGTACGTAACATATACTTAATGTCCATTTTACCGAATTTACAGAGGGATTTCAATAGTCGAACCAAAGAAATTCACGATTATTATGGTGAATTTATGCAGGAGGGATTGCGGATGCGCAGATATTTACGACTGGGGTTGCACGAACATCTGGTGTAGGGTAAAATAAACGCAATTATTATGGTAAGGCAAGGATAAATGAAATGATTCAGATATTTGATACACATGCACATTATGATGATGAAAGCTTTGATGTGGATCGTGAGCAGCTTCTGGCGGGATTTTCGGCGCAGGGCGTACACGCGGTGACGAACATCGGAACGAATATCAAGGCGAGTGAAGAGACCGTTCGGATGACAGAAAAATACGAGAACCTGTACGGTGTGGTCGGCATCTTCCCTTCTGAAGTTGCAGAACTGGAGAATCCGGACAATGTAACGCGGCTGAAAGAGCTTGCAAAGCATGACAAGATCGTGGCAATCGGTGAGATCGGACTCGATTATCATTATGAAGAAACAGACAAGGCATTGCAGCACAAATGGTTTGCCGGACAGATGGATATTGCGCGCGAGTTGAAGCTTCCAATCGCGATCCACAGCCGGGATGCGGCACAGGATACGATCCAGATCATGTGGGCTTCCCATGCAGAGGAGATCGGCGGCGTGATCCACTGTTATTCGTATTCGAAGGAGAGCGCACGGGACTTCCTGAATATGGGATTTTACTTCGGCATCGGCGGTGTTGTGACATTTAAGAATGCGAAGAAATTAAAGGAAGCGGTTGCATATATTCCACTGTCAAACATTGTGCTTGAAACAGACGCACCATACCTCACACCGGAGCCATTCCGCGGTAAGCGCAATGACTCGTCGAAGCTCGTCTATGTCGCACAGGCAATTGCGGATATCAAGCAGATTCCGGTGGACGAGGTGTATGCGACAACCTGGAAAAATGCGCACCAGATGTATAAAATTCAGATGTAGAGAAATGGAGATAGAATGGAAAAGCTTAGCAATCCAAAGGTTACAATTGAAATCATACAGAAATATAATTTCGCGTTCCAGAAGCGGTTCGGTCAGAATTTCCTGATCGATGGGCATGTGATCGAGAAGATCATCCGGGCAGCAGAAATTACAAAGGACGATGTTGTGCTGGAGATCGGTCCGGGTATCGGCACGATGACACAGTATTTAGCAGAGGCGGCGGGAGAAGTGTTCGCGGTGGAGATCGACAAGAATCTGCTTCCAATTCTCGCCGAGACACTTGCGGAGTATGACAACGTGACAGTCGTAAATGAGGATATCCTGAAGGTGGATATCGCGGCATTGACCGGCGGCAGACCGGTGAAGGTCGTGGCGAATCTTCCGTATTACATTACGACGCCGATTATCATGGGATTGTTTGAGAATCATATTCCGGCAACTTCAATCACGGTCATGGTGCAAAAGGAGGTCGCTGAGCGGATGCAGGCAGGTCCGGGTGGCAAGGACTATGGCGCTTTGTCGCTTGCGGTGCAGTATTATGCGGAGCCATATATCGTGGCAAATGTACCGCCAAACTGTTTCATGCCGCGCCCAAATGTTGGTTCTGCGGTGATCCGTCTGACGAGACATACGGAGCCGAAGATCGTCGTGAAGGATGAGAAATTCATGTTCAAGTTGATTCGTGCATCGTTCAACCAGCGCCGGAAAACACTGCAAAACGGCATCAACAATTCCGCCGAATTATCGATCGGAAAGGACGCGGTTGTAGAAGCGCTTCGGAAGATGGGACTTTCCGAGAGTATCCGCGGAGAGGCACTGACACTTGCACAGTTCGCAGAGCTTTCGGATTTGTTGTGTGAGTAGGAAGGATTGCAGCGATAGCGGTATCTGAGATGGCAAGATGTAGACTCGTGATGTCGGATAATTGTATATTATGTCATAATATTTTTGTGATAAACAGACAACTCTCTGCATACATATATAGTACGTATTAATGCATGAAGGGGGAGCGTGGTCTTTGATGCAGCAGAGGAGATGGGTGTCTTATATTTACCGGTATCGCGAGTACGTGCGATGCGAGATTGCCGGATTCATCAAGGTACAGAGAATCAGCAACAAAGATACGGATGTGACAAGAATACGAATGGGGATGAAAATGTACAAGGAATATGCATGTACGTGTTATGCGTATCTGCTGTGGCATGGACAGGCGAAGCCATTTACAGCGGTGCAGTTCGCGGCGGGAGAACGCGATACGATCCTGACAAGTGTGGAGCTTCCGTGGAGCAACCCGCTAGGAGATGGTGTAGCATTTCCTGAATACGATGGTGTGTATTTCGTGTGTGACGACGGTGAGATTTTAGCCGGTATCTGGGCGCCGGAGCATTACGATCTGCGGCAGGTGCAGGTGACGGACAGGCAGGACGAGCTTGTGGAACAGGAAGAACCGGTGCTGGAATATGCAGGTGCCGGGACAAAGCCGCAGGAGGAACCTGTCGAGGAAATCCCACAGATTCCGCTTCCTTCGGACATGGCAAATGGGTATGAGGAAATGCTTACGACATATCCAAAGTTACCGCTTTTTGCAGGAAGTCAGATTGTTGATGGCGTGAAGATTGCACCGCAGGATATCGGGAAGCTGGATATGGCGAACTGGAAGCTGGGCGTGAACAGTTTTCTTGCACATGGGTATTACAAATATCAGTATCTGATGCTTGGAAAGGTGAAGATGAATAAGGCAGAATTGCATGTGATCGGAGTGCCGGGAATCTTCACGAACAAAGAACGGTATCTGGCGAATATGTTTGGCTTCCGCGTATTTATCCCGGTGCGGAAGACGAAGATCCTGACCGGGAATTTCGGTTATTGGGTATCTGAAATTGTAGAATCAGAGAAGCTTCGTGTACCGCATCAGGTCAACGTAGTGTCCTAAGATGTTTGCACTTTGCGGCTCAAATTGTAAAGGACGGAAGCCAAGCTTGGTCGCGAGTGTGATGGACGCAATATTTTCCGGGTGGATGCGCGCATCGACGCGATGAATCTGGTAGTCATGTTCAAGTACATAGAGCGCCGCTTCGCAGGCTTCATATGCGATTCCGCGGTTCTGATAGAGGGCGTCAATTTTGTAGCCGATCTCCGCGTATGGTTCGCGGGAGGTGCGAAAAATATTGAAATTGATAGCGCCGATGATCTTATCCGGGCGGTCTTTTAAATAGATGTAATAACGCAGGAAAGTTCCCATCGTGTAAGCGATGTATTCGCGGTGCAGGGAAGACCAGTGGTAGTCCTGCGTGTAAAAGGATGCCGGACGTGTTGGCTCGTACTGCTCGAATGGGAGACGATTGCGCAGATAGAGATCTAAGACTTGTTTGGCTTTTGATTCATTTTCCACGCGCAGGATTAAGCGATTTGTATATTTTATCAGTGGTCCCATGAGTGTCTCCTTTCTGACGTTTGTGACTGTGGAATACAGGAATGATTCTTGTATTATGCAGCCATGAGGTCAGTATAGTACATTTTATGGGAACACACAATAAAAGGATACAGAAATGAGGTACAATATGAGGAAATTGAGTGAGGATGAGCGATATATGCGGCAGGCAATCACGCTTGCGAAAAAGGCGGCAGCAAACGGTGATGTGCCGATCGGATGTGTGATCGTCCATGAAGGAAAGGTAATCGCACGTGGCTACAACCGGCGGAATGTGGACAAGACGACACTTGCACATGCAGAAATCATGGCAATCAAAAAAGCGTCCAAGGTGCTGGGTGACTGGCGGCTGGAGGATTGCACGATGTACGTGACATTAGAACCCTGTCAGATGTGTGCCGGGGCGATCGTGCAGGCGCGGATTCCGAAGGTCGTGATTGGATGTATGAATCCGAAAGCGGGTTGTGCCGGCTCCATCTTAAATCTACTTGATATGAAGCAGTTTAATCATCAGGTGGAAGTGACACGCGGAATCATGGAAACAGAATGTTCGGCGATGATGTCCGGTTTTTTCGCGGAGCTGCGTGCAAAAAAGAAGGCAGCCGCGGTAAAAGAAAATAATGGGATGTCTTGACTTTACATAATTATTTTTATATACTAGAGGAGTATCTGTCGATATGGGGTTTATAAGAAACAGACTTCTCGATAGATATGCGTGGACTTGTTATAAAATTTCCGTGCAGCCGGGGAGATAGCGGTGCCCTGTACCCTCAATCCGCTACAGAGGGGGTGATGGCTGGTTTCGGGTTGTCTTCTTGTGAGGCTGCCCACGGTAAGTGGCGTTGATGTTTTGGTCTTGCGCGACAGGAATCTATGAACCGTGTCAGGTCGGGAACGAAGCAGCACTAAGTAGAACCTTCTGTGCGCCGCGAGGCAGCCGGGACTGAGTTAACTGCCTTGGTAACGCTCATGAGAGCTTCACAACACCAGCCGCACGGTTAAAAAAATATAAAATACATGTGGTATTTTTGGTAAAAAAATGGTATCATTTTAGAGATAGGTAAATGATACCTAACTTTGGGAAGAACAAAAGAATCGGGTGGCAAAAACAACGGCATGAGTGTAAATTATGCAGAAGTAATTGAATATGTGAAGAAGATGACTTCTGAGAACGGCAGGCCTTCGAACTATCCATTCCGTAGCCGGTTTGAGCACACGATGCGTGTGTATCGATGGGCGATCAAGCTGCAGTCAAAGCTTGGCGGAGATCTGGATGTGATCGTACTTGCAGCTTTGCTTCATGATATTGGATGGGATGATGAACGTCCACATGGAGAAGTTGGTGCAGAGCTTGCTGTAGAATACATGGATAGCATTGGAATTGATCCGGAGACGATCCGACGCGTGGGAGAGATTATTATGATTCACGAGGACAAGGATTCGGATGCTGATCTGTCGCTGGAATGTAAGATTGTGATGGATGCCGATCTGCTCGATGAAGTTGGAGCAATCAGTGTGCTGTGGGATTCGATGGCGACAGCATGTGAGGATGAGGCAAGCTACAAGAAAGCCTATTACCGGATCAAGAATTATTATAGAAATAACAAACCAAAGATTCGAAGATGCAAGACAGATGCAGCCAGAGCAGAATATACGAAGCGTATGCAACTGCTTGACAGTTTCATCTTCCAGTTGGAAAAGGAATTATTTTAAAAAAAGCTGTTACGTTTAATGTGACAGCTTTTCTTTTTTATAGAGATTGATGATAGGGGAAATATTAAGTTGGAAAAGAAGCGATCCTTAGGTGTTAATTTCATATTTAATATGATGCGGACGATGATGGGTGTGATCATACCGCTCATTACATTCCCGTATTCTTCCAGAGTCTTAGGACCGGAGGCACTCGGTAAGGTCGATTATGCGCAGGCGAACATGACATACTTCACGCTGTTGCAGGCGTTTGGGATTGGCGGCTATGCAATCCGGGAGGGTGCCCGTATCCGGGACGACCGGAAAAAGATGGACGAATTTGCGAGTGATATGCTATCCATCAATCTGATGACTTCCGCACTTGCGTATGTGCTTTTCTTTGCAGCACTTGCAATTCCGAAGCTCGCAGGATACCGGACATTGATGTTGCTTTTTTCTACGACGATCATCTTATCTGCGCTTGGTGTGGAATGGCTCTTCACGATCTATGAGGAGTATCAGTATATTACGATTCGTTCGTTTGTCATGCAGATCGTATCAGTTGTGCTACTTTTTACATGTGTGAAATCCGAAGAAGATTATATGATTTATGCATTGACTCTTGTGATTTCCAGTGTAGGCTCAAATGTAATGAACTTTATCCGGGCAAGAAAATACGTGAAGTTCAAGCTGCGGATTAGCAAGAAGCTGCGGATTCATTTGAAGCCAATGTCGTATATTTTCCTGTTGGATGTTGCGTCGGCGGTGTATCTGGTCATGGATCGGTCCATGCTTGGTTATATGACAGGTGATGATACAGAGGTCGGACTTTACGCAGCGGCGATCAAGATTGCATCTGTGTTAACGTCGTTCTTCAGTGCGTTATATGCGGTAATTCGTCCACGCGTCGCGTACATGATGGAGCGCGATGAGGAACAGGCGGAGAATCTGAATGATCTGACCGCGCGGCTCATATTGCTCTTTAATATTCCGATGGCGATTGGCATGTTCTGTCTGAGCCGGCAGGTGCTGCATTTGTTTGCGGGCAGCAAATATCTGGGTGTAACATCTACGATGCAGGTGTTGATGTTGAATGTTATCGTTGCAACCTTTAACAGCTTCCTGATCAATCAGTTGTTTATCATACACCGGAAAGACCGGTGGGCGTCCACGGGTGTTGTGATTGGTGCAGTCACAAATGTCTGTTTAAATGCGTTGACTATTCCGGTATATGGAAAATTCGGTGCGGCAGCCAGCACGGTTGTAGCGGAACTGGCAATCTTCATTTATGCAAGCATCAAAGCCCGGCATATGTACCCGGTTACAAAGCTTGGCTGGCAGTTCGGTCAAAGCTTGATTGCATGTATTCCGATTGTGTGTTGCTATAACTGGTGTGCACATAGTCAGTATTCGGATCTTCTGACGATTGCGTTGACCGTTGCAATTGGTGCAATTGGATATTTCGCGATTATGATATTGTTCCGAAATCGTCTGGTGATAGATGGAATTGAGAAGATAAAAGAGCGTTTTTCAAGAACGCCGGTATAAAAGAGTGAGAAAAATAAATCCCCTGAGTCGGGTTCTGACTGTAACAGATCAGAGCGCCATTCAGGGGATTTTCGTTTTTATTTGGTTGCTAACTCATCAATCATATCACAGATCATCGTGATGGCGTCGGACTTCGTGGAAAGTTCCATTGCCTTGATGTAATGATCGTGATTTTCGTACACTTCATTGACTGCGGCAAGCAGTGTTTCATTTGCCAGGTCTTCCTCTAATAAAAGCTTTGCGTAGCCGCGTTTGTCGAAGGACTGTGCATTTAAGATCTGGTCGCCACGGCTCGCAGCAAGCGATAATGGAATCAGAACGCTTGGCTTGCGGAGTGCCAGAAGTTCGCAGATCGCATTGGCACCGGCACGGGAGACAACGATGTCCGCTAATGCGAGCAAGTCAGCAAGCTCCTGCTTGATGTAGTCGAACTGGACATAATGTGCAGTTCCGTTATAGCTTTCGTCAATATTCCCTTTACCACAGAGATGAATGACATTATATTTCTTCGTCAGTTCCGGGAGACATGAACGGATCGCTTCATTGACACGCACGCTGCCAGAGCTTCCGCCGATCACCAGAAGGGTTGGGCGAACTTCTGTAAAGCCACAGAATGTCATCGCCTTTACGGAATCACCGGCAAATAATTCCTGACGGATTGGTGTACCGGTTACAACTGCTTTTCCTGCAGGAAGATTCTCCATTGTCTCTGCGAAGTTGCAGCACACCTTGGATGCCTTTGGAATACTGATCTTGTTTGCCAGTCCCGGCGTCATATCAGATTCATGGATAATACATGGAATCTTCTTCGCACTTGCGGCGAGAACAACGGGAACTGAGACAAAGCCGCCTTTGGAAAATACAACGTCTGGCTTTAACTCCTTCATCAGTTTTTTTGCTTCGTTGAAACCTTTGATCACGCGAAATGGATCAGAGAAGTTGCGCAGATCGAAATAGCGGCGCAGCTTTCCTGTTGCAATTCCGTGATATGGAATACCCATATCTTCAATCAGTTTTTTCTCCATTCCATCATAAGAGCCGATATATTGAATATCATATCCGCGCTCCTTTAAGGTTGGAACGAGAGCCATATTGGGTGTTACATGACCAGCGGTTCCGCCACCGGTTAATATAATACGCTTCATGAATGGTTGATCCTCCTACTTATACCTTTAACCTATGCGTGAAGTGCCTGCTTTAATGCCTGTGCAAGCTGATCCGGGCAGGATGTGCTCTTGAATCCGCACGTTGTGCCTTCCAGCCGCTGGATAACTTCCTTTGCATCCATGCCCTCCACAAGCTGTCCGATACCCTTTAAGTTACCATTGCAGCCACCCGTGAATTTCACATTATGCACCTTGCCGTCTGTGATGTCAAACTCTATCATCTGGGAGCAGGTTCCTTTTGTCTTATATGTCATTGTGTATCATCCTTTCTCGTGTGTAATAACAGCATAATAAATATTATACGATTAGCTTTCCCATTATAGCATAAATATAAAGTTCCTTAAACCCATATTTTCTGTCATATTTACAAGGATTTTTACGACCGAACAGGGGTTGCATTCTGAAGTTCACCTTCTCTATAATCGCCATCAGACAGTGAGGAGAAGAAAGGCTGTCGGTCCAAAAAATCTTAATGGAGGGATTTTGTATGCTGCAAAAAATCATGGAAGTTTCAACCGGAGTCTACATACTATGGGGGTTAGGCGTGTTAGGAGTGCTTATGAAGATACTGGCAAATGCTTACATGAGTAAAATGGTGCGTGCATCGACAAATCTGGGAGAGACAAAACGAAAGAAGCTCCGCAATATGTGCCGGCAATATGAAAACAAAAAAGGCTTTGGGCTGTGCGGAGGCGATGAGGAGGCGTATGCAGAAAGCTTCGTGCGGGGGTTAAAATTCCTGACGCGCCCGATGGAATTCTGGAACCGGAGTGGAACCGTGTTGTCGCTCGTCGTCTGTGGCACGATGGCAGGAGCGTATCTGTATTACGATCCAAGCTGGAGAGGCAGTCCGGACATGCAGTTTTTCTTAGCGAATAGTATTTTAGTATGTGCATGTTTGCTCGTGCTTGATCATATATTGGTTATAAATAATAAAGTGGAAATCCTGAAAGCGAATATCCGCGGGTACCTGGAACGGATTCCGAAACCGCGGGAGCAGACAGCGGCTGCGGTACGTCCCTTTGTTGTGAAACAGGAAATGTCGGCGGAGAAAAGGGAACATGCCGACAACGATGGATTACCGCAGACAGATGCATCCGGGGAAGAGTCCGAAGGCGGGACAATGCAGGAGAAAGAGAGTGCCGCCAGTGAGGAGACGCTCAATCGCTTTTTGGCAGAGTTCTTTTCTTAATGAAAAAATATTGTGTAAGAAATGAAACAGGAATGGTTTCAAGGCGTTTTGGTGTTTTGGGTAGCAGGTGGAAAGGAGTGGTTTGCCTTGCAGGGCTTCTGATCTGTCTGGTAGTTGGTAGTTTTTGTGTTGTTACATATGGAGCATCCGCGGGGGAGGCGGATGGAAGTGAATCGGAGGCGGCAGGTTCCGTGGAGGATGGAGATTTGCCGATTCAAAATATGTTTGACAAGTGCAGGAAGGTTTTCTGCCGGTATCAGACATACCCGATTGAAAATCATTTGAAGGAAAAGGAGGCTTATCAAAGCCTTAATAACACCAAGCTTTCCTGGTGGTTCCGACGGGATATGAACCACGGGCCAAGCGGGTGTGATGACACAATCGATATCTCCGAATATGACGCGTACTATTTGGATCAGAATGCTTCAAAGAAGAATGAAAAAGTCGTCTATCTGACATTTGACTGCGGGTATGAGAATGGATATACCGAGCAGATGCTGGATATCCTGAAAAAGGAAGATGTTCCGGCGTGCTTTTTCGTGACACAGACGTACATTCGGGATAATGTTGCCATAGCGAAACGAATGAAGGAGGAAGGACATCAGGTGGGGAATCATACCATCTACCATATATGCATGCCAGATAAGTCCTATGAGGAGATTGTGCAGGAGGTCAATGGATGCGCGGATTATATGAAAGAGGCAACGGGATATGCGATGGACCCGTACTTGAGACCGCCATGCGGTGAGTATAGCGCACGGACTCTGGCAATCACCCAAGACCTTGGTTTCAAAACTATTTTTTGGAGCATGGCGTATATGGATTTTGATGTGAACAACCAGCCGGGTGTTGATTTCGTAATTGACCATTTCAATAAATATCATCACAGCGGGGCAATCATTCTGATGCACAACGTATCGTCATCGAATGCTGGGGCGCTGGAAAAGGTGATTGCAAACCTGAAGGCAGAGGGGTATCGGTTTGCAAGTTTGAATGAATTGCAATAAATTCTGGTAATGACTCCGGGCATTGTACTGTATTATATTCTTAGCAGACGCGCTCTCGCTCACTTCCACACGCAGTGGTACTAAATTCGCGCCAACAAGTTGTCGCTTATTAAGTACCAGCGTGTTCCAATGGTCTGCGTAAGAATTATAATACAGCACAATGCCCGTTTGCGTTATTGGCAGATTGCTTATTGCAATTCGTAAACTATGCTTGCCTTGTGTTTGTGAATTTTTTGAATTTGGCTGAATGAAATTCTGTGGGCTGGGTATACTTCTCTATGTAACAAATTACATGGGCAAGGAAACTTGCGAACAAAAAGGAGATCAGTTATGGCAGAAAAAAATTATCAGTCAAACGAGCAGAAGAACAAGCAGACAAATTATACAGGAAGCAATCAGACAAACAAGGAAACAGCTTCAAACAGCAAGATGAAGAATAGTCAGAAGAACAGCCAGAAAAACTATTCAAGTAACAGTACAGACTGTTACTAAAAACCCCCTCCGAGAGGACCGCATTGCGGTCCTCTTTCTTTGTGCTATAAGCCGTCATGCAGAAATTGTATACATGTTGAAGCAGAAAGATATTTTAGAAAAGATTGACATTAGGAAGTTTCAAAGATATGATTTTATCAGGATATATAAAGTAGCAGATTGGAGGTGTTGGAATGGATAGTAAAAAAGAGTTTTATAGAAACGCGTATTACGATGTCTGCGATAAAATGGACAAGAAAGCAATTGTATCATTAACCGGTCCGCGGCAGGTTGGAAAGACTTTTGCGATGAAGCAGCTCCAGAAGAATTTCGGAGGGGAATATTATAATTTCAAGACAATGTCGACGGACAAATCCGATGATGTATTGGATAGAATATATACCGTTGTCAGGGATAATGAAAAAGTAAATATTTATTTGGATGAGATAACGTATCTGGATGATTTTGAACATTGTTTAGCTTCAATCGCAGAAGCTGCGACACTCACAATGGGATCGGCAGAATATCACATCGTGATTACCGGATCACAGCAGGTATATATCGAAAATGCAATGAGTATTGCCTTTGGTGCGCGGGCAGGCATGGTGAGAATGGATTTTATTTCATTCACGGAATATTATGATTATGTTCATGGAACATCTCTTGCACAGTCGACAATAAGTGAGATAAATTCGCGGATATCGGAAGATGATTATTTGGATTATTTATTTAACAACAGTGAGTTTAACTGCATGGGCGATGGTGTGGAGGTGTATTTGAAAAGCTGTCTGGATGAAACAATCCAGTCGCATTCGAATTCTTTCTTCAAAAACAATGCAGTGCAGGTTGATGAAATTAACATGCAGAATTTGAAAGCGGTTGCATATACAATCATTGTGAATCTGATAGATCAGATATCTGCAAAACAGATTGCGGAGTATCCATTTTTATTGAAAAAAGTCCGAACATATTATAATCAAAGGGCGATAAGCAAGGAGGCTGTTTCAAAGATCCGGAAAGAGGATTTTGATGCCGCTGTAAATGCATCTGTTCTGAAGAATTACAAACTGGACAATCGAATGTCTAAGGAGAAGCTGCTGGATTGTGTAAGATTTCTCTATCAGTGCAAATTGGTAAATATTACAGTGTATAACCCAGAATCAGAAAGCCGACTGGATTCTTTTTTTAATGGCATATATGAGAAATGGAATAATGCAGATGCGTTTTTCTCAGAGTATTCGGTTACGTTTGCATATCCGCATTTCTTTGTCGGGATCATGAAAGATATATGTGAAAATCTTGATATTGATAAAAAGGATGTATTTTTTGGTGCATTGCTGGGTGCGTTGGTAGAATGTACACTGAAAGGACAGTTAGCAATCCGGTATGGACAGCCGTTGCATGCAGCGCAGAAGTATAATGAACATGGTGCAGCTGTGGCAGAAGTAGATTATTTTAATGATATGTTTGCAATGGAAATATCGATACGAAATAAAACACTTCAGGAAACACATTTTACAAAGTTTGATTTTGGAAATCGAAAGAAAATACTAACAACGAAAGATAGCAGTAAAAATAATCAAGGAATTATTTGTATACCATATTATACTTGCCAGGTTGCATTGGAAAATAATATAACATTGGATTGAGCGGAGGGCTTCCATATTGGAAGCTCTTTTTTATATAGACACAAATCTGCACGCTTCGCATATCCTATTAGTAAGAAGAAAGGAGGCGGAGCGATGCGATTTCATAATATAAATATTCGGAACATCCTGAGTGAGGCTCTTAACTATGGAGGAATCATCGTTGACGTTCGAACGAGCGAAGAATTTGCGAAAAGTCACATTCCGATGGCGATAAATCTGCCTCTGGAAGAAATACAGGCAGGCAATATTTCTCTTCCGAAAGGGAAAGTGATATTGGTTTATTGCGCAAACGGGGGAGGCAGCACGCTGGCTGCAAAAATATTGACAGAGAAAGGGTATAAGGTCATCAACACGGTTGGGGGAATTTCCGGGTATCGTGGGGCGCTGACAAAAACCCGGCATTAGCAGGATTTGGTAAAATTTACATGTGCAAAATGTAAGAATAAATTGTTCGATTTTGTTGACTTCGTACAAAGATAAATTTACAATACAACTAAGTATGTTCAAAAATCGGAACAGGGGAAGAAAGGGCAAAAATACAAGCATGGAAAATATGTATGAATTGATCGCACCGTGCCATTTTGGTTTGGAGTCGGTGCTGAAACGTGAAATATTGGATCTGGGCTATGAGATTGTCACCGTGGAGGACGGAAGAATCACATTCCGCGGGGACGTGACAGCGATTGCCCGTGCGAATATATTTATCCGGACAGCAGAGCGTATTCTGCTGAAGATGGGTAGCTTCCGGGCTACGGATTTTGATGAACTGTTTGAAGGGACAAAGGCAATTCCGTGGGAGGAGTTTCTTCCGCGGGATGCAAAGTTCTGGGTGACAAAGGCGACGACGAATAAGAGTGCGCTTTTCTCTGCGAGTGCGATCCAGTCGATCGTGAAGAAGGCAATCGTGGAGCGCATGAAGCAAACGTACCGCGTGGAGCGGTTCGAAGAGGATGGGGACGAGTATCCGATCCGTGTATTTATCTTCAAGGATCAGGTGTCGATCGGTCTGGATACATCGGGAACCTCGCTGCATAAGCGTGGATACCGGACGCTTGTCGGAAAGGCACCGATTTCAGAAACACTGGCAGCGGCACTTCTGATGTTGACACCGTGGAATAAGGATCGTGTGCTGGTCGATCCATTCTGCGGCAGCGGTACATTTCCAATTGAGGCGGCAATGATCGGTGCCAATATCGCGCCGGGCATGATGCGCGAATTCACTGCGGACTGCTGGGGCAAGGTCGTACCGAAGAAGGTGTGGTACAACGCGTATGATGAGGCGGAGGACATGATTCGCCGCGATGTGCAGATGAATATTCAGGGTTATGATTTAGATCCGGAGATCGTGAAATGTGCGATGGCGAATGCGAAGGCAGCAGGCGTCGGAGATTATATTCATTTTCAGGCGCGGGATGTGAAGGATCTGCGCCATCCGAAGCATTATGGATTTATCATTACGAATCCGCCATATGGCGAGCGGTTGGAGGAAAAGGAGGCGTTACCGGCGCTCTATAAGACGATTGGAGAAAGCTTCGCGAACTTGCCAGATTGGTCAATGTACTTGATTACTTCGTATGAGGATGCGGAGAAATATATTGGAACAAAGGCAGATCGAAACCGTAAGATCTACAATGGCATGCTCAAGTCCTATTTCTATCAGTTTATGGGACCGAAGCCGCCTAAGAATAAGGAGCCGAAAGAACAGTAGAAAAGAGCGTTAATCATTGAAACGATTTTGGATTTTCCCGGTGTTGGTTGCAGTGCTGGTGACAATTACATTTTTTTTAGGAAGGAATCCGGTCAAGACGATTGATGAGTCGGATGCGCTCGCGACGTGCAGCGATGCATTTGCGGCAAATATCCGTTCCCGCATGAATGGGGATGATGTGATCATCACGGTTGGCGGCGGAAGCACGGAGGAGTTTGGCTACACATTTTACGTGAGTGACAACATGCACCTGATGGTGGAGGGTGAGTTTCTGCGCAGCCTGCTTTTGTGCTCCGTGCAGCGATACCCGGATGGAACTGTCCTGATCATGAAGGGCGACAACAGCATTTCACTTGCCGTGGGTTCGGACAAGGCAACGGTCAATAAGAAAACTGAGGTGGAGCTGGGCGATGCTGTCTATGTGGATGAGGCAGAGGACAAGCTGATGGTGCCGATTGACAAGATCGCAGAGTATTTGAGCTACGAGGTTGATTATTATGTCGATCAGAAATGGGTCGATCTGGCGCGGCTGCCGGATGAGACGCCATTGCCGGAGAAATACGATATGCGTGATTATGGGCGTGTGTCGCCGGTGCGGGATCAGGGACGATATGGTACATGCTGGGCATTCGCATCGCTTGGTGCGCTGGAGACAACGCTGCTTCCGATGGAGGAGGATATTTTCTCGGTCGATCATATGTCAATGTGCAACAGTTATGCGCTGGATGTAAACAGCGGCGGTGAGCATACGATGAGTATCGCATATCTGGCGGCTTGGCAGGGACCGGTGCTGGAGAAGGATGATCCGTATGGCGATGGCATGAGTGATCCGAATCTTACTGCGGAGAAGCATCTGGAAGAGGCACTGATCATCAATGGGCGTGAGGATGAGACAATCAAGAGTGCGATTTTCCGGTATGGCGCGATCGAGACATCGATTTATTCGGCGCTGGAATATGTGGACAGTTATTCAATGTATTATTCGAGTGAGTATGCGGCGTATTATTACGATGGCGATGAGACGCCGAACCATGATGTCGTTGTTGTTGGCTGGGATGATAATTTCCCGAAAGAGAATTTCACGATTCAGCCGGAGGGCGATGGCGCCTTTATCTGCAAGAACAGCTGGGGCGAGGAATTCGGCGATGATGGATATTTCTACGTGTCCTATTATGATACGAAGATCTGCCGGAAATCGGTCGTCTACACGCGGGTTGGCGACAAGGATAATTACGATAAGATCTACCAGACGGATAAGCTTGGCTGGGTTGGACAGCTTGGTTTTTCCAAGGAGGATGCGTATTTTTCCAATGTCTATGAGGCTGGAAAAAATGAGAATCTGGCAGCCGTCTCTTTCTATGCGACGGACAAGGATACGGAGTTTGAAGTGTATGTCGTGCGGCATTTCGATGGAGTGGATTCGTTCAAAGACCGGGAGTTTGTGACGTCCGGCAGCATGCAGTATGCCGGGTATTACACGGTGGATTTCCCTGAGGAAATTGAACTTGATGACAATGAGCGTTACGCGGTTGTGGTGAAGATCAAGACACCTGGCGCGGTGCACCCGATCGCAATCGAGTACAATGCGGATGAGCGGACGGCAAGCTTTGATATCAGTGACGGCGAGGGCTACATCAGTTTGTATGGGGAGATGTGGCACCGGGCGGAGACGAGTGAGAAATGCAATGTGTGCTTGAAGGCGTTTACGAACAAGAGGAAGTAACGGGCATGCAAATCACAGAGAATGTGAAGGGCATGTATTTGTAAATGTATTCACACATATATAATGTATTGCAGCTAAGATATACTAGGTATTCTGATATATATTTTTGTTGCGGACGAAACCGCCGCAGGGGTGATGCCCCCTCGTATTACTCGGCGGCAGATTGTCGGGCGCATTCTAAATATGAACTTCGTTCATAGGCGCCCTCCGCTCGACGTCCATGTCTCAGCGGCGGCTTGTCCAAACATCCGTGTTTGGACATTTCTGGAACTGAACAGAATACCAAGTATATCTAAGCTGCAAACATATCATATATTTAGTGAAAACATTTACAAATACATGCATCTACATATTTCCGTGGTTTGCATGAATGTTGGTTGCAGGCTTTGTTGTTCGTGACCTTCAAGGTATGCTTGGTAAAAAGGAGTAGGAGTAAAGCAAGCAGGAAAGGTAGGTTTGCTCCAATTAGAGATAAATTAGGGAAGAAAATAAGAAAAAGGAGATACAGGCAGATGAAGAAGATTATTTTTGCAACTGGTAATGCGAATAAGATGGTGGAAGTGCGCATGATCTTAGCGGATTGTGGGTACGAGATTGTTTCCATGAAGGAAGCAGGCATCGACATTGATATCGTGGAGGACGGCAAGACATTTGAGGAGAACGCGATCATCAAAGCGACAGCCATCAGCAAGACAAAGGAAGCCGAGGGCTGTGTGGTTCTCGCTGACGACAGTGGTTTGGAGGTTGATTACATGGATGGCGCGCCGGGCATTTACTCTGCAAGATGGCAGGGCGAGGATACACCATACAGCATCAAGAACCAGATGATTATTGACGCGCTTGCAGATGCAAAAGGGGAAGAGAGGACAGCGTGTTTCGTATGTGCGATTGCGGCTGCATTTCCAGATGGTACGGTGACGACACGCCGGGGCGTGATCGAGGGTATGATTGCGCATCAGCCTGCAGGGGAAAATGGATTTGGCTATGATCCGATCTTCTTCCTGCCGGAGTATGGAAAGACAACTGCGGAGCTGGCACCAGAAGATAAGAACAAGATTAGCCATCGTGGACGTGCTTTGGAAAAGATTCGCGAGGTATTGTAGTATAGGATTCGAAGGAGGAAATTATGCTGCGGATTTTGGTAATGAGTGATTCGCATGGGCGAAATGAAAACGTGGAGCTTGCGATCGCACAGGTGCGGGAAGAAATCGGTGAATTCCAGATGTTGATTCATCTGGGCGATGTCGGCGATGCACGCGAAATTGAGTCGCTGGCAGGTGTGCCATGTTATATCGTGCGCGGAAATACCGATTATGATGCGAAGCTTCTGAATGCAAATGTGATCGAAGCTGGTGGACATCGCATTTTCGCAACGCACGGACATCTGTATCAGGTGGACATGCGGCTGGATTTGCTGCGGTTTGCGGCATTGGAGAATGATTGCGATATCGCGATGTATGGACACACGCATGTGCCATATCTGGAGGAAGATCCAGATGATATTACGATCCTGAATCCGGGCAGCATTTCGAAGCCACGGCAGGCAGATCACTGTTACACATATATGGTGATGGAAATTGACGATGAAGATGAAGTGACATACGAATTAAGGTATGTCGAATGATGATGGCGGAATGCATATAATAGAAAAATGTGTATTTCAAGATTGATTTATGGACATATACGATATGTTTGAGACTTAGAAGTTCTTAATGTTCTGTAATGCAAGTAGCCATGTTTGAACACGATGTTCAAACAAGTCGTCATTGAGCCACGGATGGCGAATTGACGACGGTGGTGTATTATTAGAATATGTAAATCAGAACATTTAGAAATTCTTAGTCTCAATACATTGTATATGGAATGAATCCATCTTGAGATATACATTTTGTGTTATGCATTCCGCAATCATATGAGAATAAACGAAAATGAGGAGACAGTCGAGTGAAAAAAGGTGATGTATGCGAGGGAATCATCGAGCGTTATGATTTCCCAAACAAAGGAAGCTTTCAGGTGGACGAGCGCAAGGTGACGATCAAGGGCGCCCTGCCGGGACAGAAAGTGAAATACATGGTAACAAAGAAGAAAAGCGGCATGGCAGAGGGCAAGGTGCTGGAAGTCTTGGAGCGGAGTCCGTTGGAGGACGTAGAGCCGACCTGCCCTTATTTTGGTGCGTGTGGTGGATGCGCCTACCAGACGATGTCGTATGACAATCAGCTGAAACTGAAAGCGGACATGGTGAAAGCATTGCTCGACCGTGTGCTTCTGTCGGAGGATTCCAATTCAAAGGATTATGAGTGGGAAGGAATCCTTGGTTCGCCGAGCCAGACCGCATACCGGAACAAAATGGAATTCACGTTTGGGGATGCTTACAAGGACGGTCCGTTGGCACTCGGACTGCATCAGAAAGGAAGCTTCTATGATATTCTGACGGTCGATGGATGTGAGATCATTGGCGCGGACTGGAGCTGCATACTCACGGCGACACTTGCATTTTTCTCGGAGCGAAATGTGCCGTTCTTTCATCGGATGCGCCATGAGGGAATCCTGCGGAATCTGGTTGTGCGCCAGTCGCGGGCAAATGGGCAGTTCCTGATCAATCTGGTTACATCGACACAGTGGGACGCATATGGATTCGATGTGAAACAGCTGCTTCAGGAGTTCGTGGAAATGCTGCTGGAACTGGAGAAATCCGATGCATTTGAGGGAAGTATAGCAGGTATTCTGTACACGGAAAATGACGCTTTAGGCGATGTGGTGCAGAGTGACCGGATGGAGCTTTTGTACGGACAGGATTATATCGAGGAGGAAATTCTTGGATTGAAATTCAAGATTTCGCCGTTTTCATTTTTCCAGACAAACACGGGTGGCTGTGAGGTGCTGTATCAGAAGGCACGCGATTATATCATGCAGGGCAGCGTGAAGCTTGATGGCGACAAGACCGTGTTCGATCTGTATAGTGGAACCGGCACGATCGCACAGATGATGGCAGCGGTTTCTAAGAAAGTGATTGGAATCGAAATCGTGGAGGAAGCAGTCGAAGCAGCGAAGGAAAATGCGAAAGCAAATGGACTTTCCAACTGTGAATTTATCGCAGGCGATGTGTTAAAGGCAATTGACCTTGTGGAAGACAAGCCGGATCTGATCATTGTCGATCCACCACGGGATGGTATTCATCCGAAAGCGTTGGAGAAAATCCTTGCATTTGGCGTGGATGAGATCGTCTACATCAGCTGTAAGCCGACATCATTGGCACGTGATCTGGAGACGATTATTCGTCGCGGATACCATGTGGATAAGGTGTGCTGCGTCGATCAATTTCCGAGAACAAGCCATTGTGAAACGATCGTGAAGCTGCAGCGGGTGGATGAGTAAAAAATTTCGAGGTCGTTAAGATAGGGGACAACCTTTGTAACAAAAGAAACGTTCCCAACGATAAAATGGTGCAGAATTATATCTGCACCATTTTTTTATAATATGCCAATAAATGGTTTATTTGATTTGAATTTTGATCTTGGCAAAGCTCTACTAATTCAAAGAGAGCAGGATTTTTATCTTTTTTAATGACAATCTGATCTGGCTCGGGATTGTCAGAAAGACCTGTCAGATATTCTACGGATGTATGAAAACATTGTGCAATTATTTCAATGGTTTGCATAGAGGGCGTGCGTTCACCATATTCGTATCTACAATAACCTATTTTAGAAAGATTAAGTCTTCTCGCCGCTTCAGCCATTGTGATGCCTTCCTTATTACGTGCATTCTTTAATCGTTCAGGAACTAATTGTAAAATCATTTTTCAAATCCTTTCAAATTTTAGATTGACAGTAACCAATGGTTACCATATAATAAAGATATCCAATGGTTACTTTACCACAGCTTGGTATGATAATCAATGGGAATGCAACAGCGAATAAAGTTAAGACTCATATCGATTTTGCTGAGGTAGATGTAATCTATCTGGGAATGGGTTTTCTACCACGAGTCATAAATATGGAGTGGGGTGCTCGTTCCTTTGCATATATTTAAGAAAGGGGTGCAGGTATCTAATATATGGGAAAAGATGATAAATTAGTTGAAATAGCATCCTTTAATACCAAACTGAATGAATGGTTAGGGACAGAATATAATTCATTTAAAATATACAGATCTAAAGGACTGTTAACACACTTAATAAAAAGAAAACACTTTGTTTCAGCAAAGTATATTGATTATTTACCAGAAATTATCAATAATCCAAACTATGCAGGAACTCATGATGGTAATATTGA
>CAVKUW010000014.1:0-2057 GCA_963659815.1 Butyricicoccaceae bacterium | reverse complement strand
CCGGTGCTGCGCCACCCTTCGGTACAAGTACGATCTGGATTCCCTCCAGACGTTTTGCATATCCGGCGGTTCCGGATTCTTCTCCGTTCTTCGCCCAGCCAAGCCAGCCGTAAGACTGCGCATGCACACGGTAATAGACATCAAAATGGTTTGCCATCTCGCCGTAAAGCTTGATCTGGATTGCTTCCAGTCGCTTTGCTTCTCCGCTTGTTCCACTCATCGCGCCATCTTTTTTCCATTCCTTTTCCCAGCCATAAGTCTGGACATGGGTACGATACTGGATTCCACCTGCATACGCTGCATTCGAAAGCTTGATGTTGATACCTTCGAGTCTCTTTGCCTTACCGGATGTTCCGCTCATCGCACCATTTAATACCCAGTTCTGCCAGCCGAAGCTCTGTACATGTGTCTTGTACATGATATTTGTGCTGTCGGTTGATCCCGGAATTGTGATTGTGCCATTTGTCTTTGCAATATACGCACGGGAATCATGCACACCCTTCGATGCATTCACACCTGCATAATCAAGTCCCGGTGCCTTTTCATTCTTCTTTACAACCACAATCTGAATTCCTTCGAGTCGCTTTGCATAACCGGCAGTTCCAGATGGCTCTCCATTCTTTGCCCAGCCAAGCCAGCCGTAAGACTGTGCATGCACGCGGTAATATACATCGTACTTATCCTTATCCGCTCCAGTCAACTGAATCTTGATCGCTTCGAGTCGCTTTGCTTCTCCCGTCGTACCATTCATCTCACCATTTGCAGACCAAGGCAGCCAGCCATATGTCTGGCAGTGTGTAGAATACTGGATTCCAAGGTTTTTATTGCCGCTCACAGAAATCTCGATACCTTCGAGACGCTTTGCTTTCCCAGATGTTCCACTCATCACACCATTCGTTACCGGATTCTGCCAGCCGATGGACTGGACGTGGGTGCGGTAAGAGGTGGTAACATCCGCTACAACTTCCTCAATTGCCTTAAATGTATAACCCTTTTCCTTTGCATAAGTTTCCGCGTACGAACCTGCATAACCATAAATGGTTTTCAAATTGCCACATCCATCAAACGCAGAATTTCCTATTTCTGTCACACTTTCCGGAATTGTTATATCTGTCAAACCGCTACATTCAAAAAATATACCATCTTCAATACTTGTTACCCCTTTAGGGATTTCAATACTTGTTAAACCGGTACAGTGAGAAAATGCAGCACCTTCAATACTTGTGACACTCATTGGTATTTTTATTTTTTTTAGACTATCACAAATGTAAAACGCGTTTCTTTCAATCCTTTCCAATCCATCCGGAAGGTCGACTTTAGCCAAATTCCTACATCTCTCAAACGCACCATCTCCTATACTCGTCACACCTTCCGGAATCTCTACACTTCTCAAACCACTTGCAGAAAATGCCATATTCTCAATTCTTGTTACACCTGTTGGTATCTTGATGTTACTAAGATTTTCACATGAATAAAAAGCCAACTTTCCAATATATGTTACGCCTGCAGGAATTTCGACACTTTTCAATCCGGTACATTCATAAAATGCACCATCTTCTATACGCTTTACACTTTCCGGAAGCTCGATACTCGTCAATCCTCTGCAGTAAGAAAATGCATGATCTCCTATACTCGTTACACCTTCCGGAATCTTTGTGTTTTTACATCCAAATATCAACGTATTTGTTTTTGTCTCAATGATCGCATTACAACCGCCATTACTATTATATGTTTCATTCGCTGGAGATACAGATACACTCACCAAAGCATTGCATCCTTGAAATGCAACACCTCCAATACTTGTTACTCCGGCAGGGATTTCAATATTCGTTAATCCGCTACAATAACGAAATGCAGACCCCCCTATGCTCGTTACACTTTCCGGAATCTCTATACTCGTCAGTCCGCTACAACCAACAAATGCATCATCTCCTATACTCGTTACATTTTGCGGAATCTTCGTATTTTTGCACCCTAAAATTAATTTATTTGTTTTCGTTTCTATAATTGCATTACACGCATTATCACTGTTATAATTTTCATTCTCAGGATCAACA
>CAVKUW010000013.1:0-5348 GCA_963659815.1 Butyricicoccaceae bacterium | reverse complement strand
GTCCAGATTCCACGTGCCTGCGCCCAGTCTACAAACTCAAATACCGCCGGTGTCGTATCCGCAGAACGCTCTTCCATATACTGTAATTCATCCGCCAGCCGCACTGCAATCTCCTCTGTGTCAACATCCGCATCCAGCCATGTCTGTACATCCGCCCGGGCGCACCCCAGATTGTAACGCATCACATACGTATCCGGATGTGACAATGCAAACGCAATATATAAGCCCCCGCACACAAAGATCATATATTTCATCAGCGGAAATGTATTCTTGTATAAGTAGATAATCGTTCCTGCAAATAATGCGATCAGTACCAGCAGTGCAAACAGCACAAGCACACGCAGATACGACAACCGGTAAGCGCGAATGTACATCAGCATCCGCACTGCCGAAGAGCCGATCATCACATAGGTGCAGCCACACATGATCGTAAGAATCGTCCGAAGCACCCGGCTTTCTGCAAATGCACGGTTGCAGACCAGCACAATCACTAAGTTCACAGCCGCCACAAAAAGCAACTGGAAGAATCCCTGTCTCGCATATTCCGAATACGAATACCCGGCTGGCAGCATCTGCTTTCCAAGAAATGGCGACAGGATCTGAATGATTGCGAACACTGCATATAATGCAGTCAGCAGACCACAGAATGTAATACCGATCATCGGCTCCACCATCCGCTTTTCTTCACAGTCGATCTTCGGCGGCTGTATCACCATCTTGCAGAAGATTCCATATACGATGACAAATACCGCAACGAGCATCATCACGAAGCCTGCCAGATTCCCAGATAACTGCAGGTTTCCAATGCTCCGGTCGACAATGTATTTGAAGATGGCATCAGCCTCGGACAGCACGATCAACATTAAAACCAGAAATGGCAGTGCAATCAGCACACCAACCAGCACATAGATTGCCTTGGATTTCTTCTTCTCCCGCTGTCTCACATACACATAGCAGTCACTGAACCCACGGAACAGATACCCAAGCGGTGAGAACACGGTGCCTATCACAGCACGAATGTATTTCCCGACACCCCATTTCTCCGCATCGCAAAAGCAGGTGAAAAATACCGTCATCGAAAGCAGATAGATTCCTATGTAATTACATGCGATCAGGAATCGGTCTCCAGTCAGGAAAATCGACATGCCAAGCAGCAGAATTCCTATGTAATAAATCATCGTATGCGGATTCGAAGTCTTATCCTCGCGGTTATCGTACGCCTTGCTCTGTGGTGCATGTGAGCAGACATAATATAAGAACCCAATCGTTGCTGCCGCGAATAAAACCGTCATGATACCATACGCATTTTTATACAGGCAGATGGTTGTCACAACCGCGTATATGATCGCCGCAAATCCACCCGTTCCAAACCGGGTTGCCCGTTCCTTCATATCCAAATTTATCTGTTCTTCTCCCATATCGAAAACACTCCTTTCCAATACATTCTATGGACTATATTTATCCTTCGTTATTTTTATCTTCATCCTCATAGATCAATAGATCTCCCGGCTGGCAGTCGAGTGCCTTACAGATCGATTCCAATGTGGAAAACCGCACCGCCTTCGCCTTGTTATTCTTCAGAATCGACAGATTCGCAAGCGTAATATCAACTTCCTTTGCAAGCTCTGTCAGCCCCTTTTTCTTCTGTGCCATCAGCACATCCAGATTCACCTTTATCGCCATATCACCACCGCCTTTTCTTATATGGTAACGCCACTAAATCGTAAAATCATTTTCTTCCTTGTACTGCACTGCTTTGTCAAACACGATGGCAAGCACGCGGGAGAAAAGACCTGCGATCAAAAATACTACAACAATGATAAATACAGCTGGCGTGAAGTAAAATGGAATCCTATAAAGCATCACCGCCATGATTGCGAAGCTGTATATGCCCATCCGGTTCAGACTCTTCACATTTTCCTTCACGAAGCAGTCATCCTCAAGCACGGTCTTAAACATCTTCCGAAGCTCTCTTAAAATCAACACTGCGAACACCCCCGCTGTCATGAAGATCAGCACCATCCAGATATAATATTCTCCGAAAAATGGATTGATCACGGTTCCATACCATTTGAATGACACCGGCAAAGTCAGCGTCACAACCATTCCAACAAAATACATGATATCCAGCAGGACCTTCGTCGCACCGGCAATTTTATTTTCTTTCATACCTATATGCCCTCCCACATCTTTTCTAAACTGTGCGTTTTATTTCTTAGCCTTTCTACACCTTACACGATTCATTATTGAATGTCAATATATTTTTATTGTTTTTCGATAACTTTTTATTGTTTATCAACCACACGAGGAATTGTGCACAAAAAAGAGACATTATGATCACTCATAATGTCTCTTCCAATCTTCTGTTATGTATTCCGATTAATGCACATATGCTGCTGCACCTGGTGCTGCTGGCAATGGGTTTGGAGCATCCTCACCCTTTGGAATAATCACGATCTGAATTGCTTCCAGTCTCTTTGCTAAACCGGATGTACCTGCGATTGAGCCATTCTTTGCCCAGCCAAGCCAGCCATAAGTCTGTGCATGTACACGATAGTATACATCATAGTACTGTGCCAGCTGACCTGTTAACTGAATACGAATTGCCTCCAGACGCTTTGCTTCTCCGCTTGTTCCAGATGGCTGTCCATTATATTTCCAGCCCTGTGACCATCCATAAGTCTGTACATGTGTTGCATATGCAATGCCACCACTGATATTATTCAACTGTGCATTGTTTACCTTGATCGAGATTGCTTCGAGTCTCTTTCCCTCTCCGCTTGTTCCGGAGATAGAACCATCACTTACCCATTTCTGGTTACCATATGACTGTACATGTGTCATGTAAGAAACTGCACCTGAACCATCGGTTGTCGGGTTCTTACCCATATCTACGAATCCACCACCGATCGTTCCATCAAAGCCCTCGTAATCCGTTGGATAATCTGTCTTCGGCATAATGATAATCTGAATTGCTTCCAGTCTCTTTGCCTGTCCTGCAGTTCCTGCATAAGCACCATTCTTTACCCAGCCAAGCCAGCCATAAGTCTGTGCCTGTACACGATAATAAATGTCATACTTGTTCTTGTTTGTACCAGTCAGGCGGATCTGAATTGCCTCCAGACGTTTTGCCTCTCCACTTGTACCAGATGTTTCACCATCTTTTTTCCATGTTTTCTCCCAGCCCTTTGACTGAATATGTGTACGGTACTCAACACCAACACCATATCCCGGCTCTACAAGGATCTTAATTGCTTCCAGACGTTTTCCTGCTCCGACGGTTCCGGATGTTCTTCCATTCAACTTCAAACTGGTCTCCCAGCCCTTTGACTGTATGTGCGTTACATACCCGACGTTCGGATAACGCTCACCTGTGCTACTGTTATACCAGTATGCTTCCGATGTAATGCCATTTGTCATTACAAGTCCGACCAGCATCATGAATGCCATCAGGACGGCTGTCACCCTTTTCCAACATTTTTTGCCTCTCATCCCTTTAAATCCTCCTTTTTTATCCTACGTTTCCATGGTTATTAAAACTATATAGCCAGAAACTATATTTAGTATATCATATGAAATTTATTTTGCAATAACTTTGTTATTTTTTACATTCTATTTACAAAGCAAAAAGGTCTGTTGAAAAACAGACCTTTCCGATATGTGCAAGGAGTTTATATAATCATTGTCACAACACGTATTACATTCTCCCCTTTTCTCCGCCTACCTTGCCAATACAGTTCCAATTATAAGAAAAAAATATGCGATTTCAATATGTGACAAAAAATGTGACAGTTTTTGTAATTTTTAGCGATAGCATTTTATATAGTTGTGTTTTAAAATATACATAGCATTAAACTATAGTGAGGAAAATTATGGATACAATACAGGCTTTGATCAAGCACTACATCGAATCAAACGGATATACAGTATATTCTATCTCTCAGCAAAGCGGCATCAATCGTACAACACTTCAGAAAATCTTATCCGGGCAAAGAAAAATCACAAAAGAAATCTACGAAAAGCTTCTGCCGTTTTTCGCACTTTCGCCGATCGACAAGGAAGAATTGGAACAGGCATTTTTGATCAATCAGATTGGCACTGAGCGTTTCCAGACACATATGGAAATCAAGCGTATTCTGGAAATGTCCGCTTCTACGCTCTACCAGACAGACGAATCCCCTTATGATTTGGTTGCCGCAAATGTCGATACCTGGTCGAACTGCAAGTTGATTCAGGGCACCTATCAGATTGTAAACGTGATCTATTCCGTTGCTCTGAAAAATGTGTCGACCGAAGAGCATCCATTTATATATACATTTGCTGATATGAGTCACCCATACGCGTCTATCTTTTTCAAGCCGCTGTATCATCCGACATTTCAACCACTACATGTAAAGCACTTAATAGAATATCAGAAAACGCTAATCGATGGGGAAAACTATGATAATATTCACAACATCCAGATCCTAACAAATCTGCTGCCATCGTTTGCCGCATTTCCCGGCACATTTGAAGTGCACTATTATTACTCTGCACGAAATCGTTTTAAACAGCAGGCAACCGCATTTCCATATTATGTCATCACGAATACACATGTAATCCTGCTGTCTCCAACCTACGAAACAGCCATGATTCTGACCGACAAAGCAGTCCATGCTTATTATCTACACAACTACGAGCAGCTTCTTGCCCGGTCAAATATCCTTACCTCTGGTGCGCAGACACCACTTGACCTGTTAAATGTATTAAATGGAGTAGATCCGGCATTAAACTATCCAATCTGCCTGAATATCCAACCCACCATCGAGAAATATCTCACGCCGGAAATGATTGACAAATACATGTTGGAATCCCCTTACAAGGATGTCATCCGTGCCAAATTATTAGAACGGATCGGTCAACTCACGAAGGAAAGCCATACGATTCTCTTCACGCTGGAAGGCTTAAAATTATTTACCGAGGAAGGAAAAAATGTGAATTTCCCGGATACGCTCGCTGACCGCTTTGATATCGAAGACCGTATTTATATTCTCCGCAAATTTATAGAGGCAAACGAAAATGATACAGACTATCATTTTCTGCTATTGGATCCTTCCAAAATACATACGTCTCTGAATATTTCCATCGCGTTTACACCACCATCCATGACGTTCCTGATGCTGGTACGAAACGATGGGAATTCCATGATTCTTCCATTGGAAGAGCACACACTTTGCAGCAGTATTATGGACTTCTTCCAGACACTGCCAGAATACGGGTATGTATGCAGCGTAGAACAGACGAACCGATTTCTTCAGGAAGAAATCGAGCAATTAAAAAAGCAGCTATAAGCGGCTGCAAGTCAGATA
>CAVKUW010000012.1:0-46009 GCA_963659815.1 Butyricicoccaceae bacterium | reverse complement strand
GAATATTTCCGACTGTTACCGAACTACGCCAGAACAACGATTCTCGACAACACATTCACCATAGCACAGGTTTTATGGAATTGTAAAGCGTAAGTTTGGAACATTTAGAAAAAGCAAGGAAATATACGGCATTACGGGCAAAAAATAACGTAGGATGCATATGTCATTTCATACGCATCCTACGTTTATCCATCCATATTCTATTCCAGATTCAAGATTTCATTCATAACCTGCGAGAATTCCCGGTACTCGGAAACCAATGCTTCCAATCGTTCTCTCCCCGCGTCCTCCAGATGATAATACACCTTTACCATCCGTTCACCGGTCTGTTTCTTATAATCACTAATGTACTTCTGATCAATCAGCTTATATAACGTCGGATACAAAGTACCCACCGACAACGAAATCTTATCTTTCGAAGCACGCTTTATACTTTTTACAATTTCATAACCGTAACAATCCTTTTCTGAAAGGAATTTCAACACAAGTAATTCCACATAGCCACGGTAAAACATATTTTTATTTTCCATATATATGCCTCTCATCTTGCTTTTATAAGCTTACCATTTTGAATTATAAAAAACAAGGAATTCACTTGCTTTATTGAAAAAAAAAAGAAATATATTTTAATATATCTCTTCTTTTGATTCTCTTTATATATTCATTTTTCATTTAACAACATATATTTAATTTAAAGGAATCGTCTGTACCCGCACATCTCCACTTATTCCAACCGCAAAATATGCTATGAAAGCTCTACTTTGTTTAGTAGTTGAATTTGATACTGTATAACTTACAGATGCTAGTGCAGGATTACCATTCGTAATTTTTTTGTCATGAATAGCTATGCTGTTCCCCTTTTTTAAAATTGATGGCGTACAACTAAACGACGAAATAACTACTCTGGATTCCGTATAAGAATATGTTAATACCACGGATATTTTTGCCACGTTTTCTTCCTTACCTAGACTGATTGTTATATCACGAGTATATCGACGCGCATACTCACGAGCCATTCTATCTTCAGCGAATTCCATATCATCAATATTTTCATCTACCATATCAATGCTAACTCCTGTTTGTTGTATGTCTTCGTCACTTTGCTTTGCATATATATTATTTTCATTAATAAAAACTAGAACTAAAGCTAAAAATAACACAATAAATTTTTTCATCTCATATCTCCTTTTTCTTCCTAATGACTATACTGATTCCGTATAACATACGAAGTAGCTGCTATTTCCCCTTCTTTACTCACGCACACAGATAGCACTTGATTTCCATACTCATCATAATAATTTCCACTATGACTAAGCAGTTCTTTTTCCAAGTCACTATAGCCCTCGTCAAAGTCTTCTTCCTCTGTATCTGCCACCTTGTCTCCAGCGGTGTCTTTCCGTTCGGTTCTTAAACTCGGTGTTGCAAATATAACAACTCCGAACAATATACAACACACGCCTATTGCCAATCCAACATGCTTCACCATTGCTTTTCGTACATTCCGTATATCTGATATCTCAATTTCCTTCTGGTAATTCAGAATCACTTCCTGTGGTTTTCCAAATTCCTCTACCAGCATTTCATAGGTGCATCGTTCATGTTCCCGAACAAAATTCTCTACATCATCCGCTACCGATACCAGAAACTTCTTCCTGCACGCTCTTCCATACGGAAAATAGTCCTTCAACAATCTCATATATTTCCGCTTTGCCCTGTTCATAGGAATACCCCCTTTCGAATTTATTTGACTATATCATATATATTATCGTTTGTAAAATGTTTCGTTTTTCGATATATTGTTTTTGGCTTCGGGCGTGGCGAATGTTTTATGTGGGGGATGGTTCTTTTTTCGAACAAGCTGCACAACCTATCATATTAGAATTTCTGGCATTACAAACTCCAACGTGTTCATATCATATATTTCATTCTCCATTCATTCTAATATACGATATGTTGAAAGCTTAGAAGTTCTTAATGTTCTGCAAGTAATCGCAGCCATGTTTGAACACGATGTTCAAACAAGCCGCCGCTGAGACATGGATGTCGAATCGGCGGCGGTGGCATATATTTTTAACATGTAAATCAGAACATTTAGAGCTTCTTAGCTTTCATACATTGTATATGGAATGAATCGAGATTGAAATATATGTTTGAGTACATCTTTATTTTGCAATGTCAGAAATTCTATATAGGGATACTTGTATTGAATGTCCATTATTAAGAACCATCCCCACATAAAACAGGGTAAAAAATAACCCGCGTCAGCCGACGCGGGTTACCCTTATTTATAAGCGATTAAATTACTCAGCCTTAGGACCAGCAGCAACCAATGCCTTACCAGCATCGTTTGTTGTGTACTTCTGGAAATTCTTCTGGAATCTCTCAGCAAGATCCTTAGCCTTTGTCTCCCACTCAGTAGGATCAGCATATGTGTCTCTTGGATCAAGGATTGCCGGATCTACACCAGGAAGCTCTGTTGGAACCTCAAAGTCGAACATAGGAATCTTCTTTGTAGGAGCTGTCTTGATATCACCATTCAGGATTGCATCAATGATTCCACGAGTATCCTTGATTGTGATACGCTTGCCTGTTCCGTTCCATCCTGTATTTACGAGATAAGCCTTAGCTCCGCTCTTCTCCATCTTCTTAACAAGCTCTTCTGCATACTTTGTAGGATGCAACTCAAGGAATGCCTGTCCGAAGCAAGCTGAGAATGTAGGTGTAGGCTCTGTGATACCACGCTCTGTACCAGCAAGTTTCGCAGTAAATCCTGAAAGGAAGTAGTACTTTGTCTGCTCTGGTGTCAGAATAGATACTGGAGGAAGTACTCCAAATGCATCTGCTGAAAGGAAGATTACGTTCTCTGCAGCAGGACCTGCGGAAACGCCATTTACCTTAGATGCAATCTTCTCAATATGATTAATTGGATAAGAAACACGAGTATTCTCTGTTACGCTCTTATCGTCGAAATCAATCTTACCTGCTGCATCAACTGTAACGTTCTCAAGAAGAGCGTCACGTCTGATTGCGTTGTAGATATCTGGCTCAGACTCCTTATCCAGTCCGATAACCTTTGCATAACATCCACCCTCGAAGTTGAAGACACCGTTGTCATCCCAACCGTGCTCATCATCACCGATCAGAAGTCTCTTAGGATCTGTAGAAAGTGTTGTCTTACCTGTACCAGAAAGGCCGAAGAATACAGCTGTGTGCTTACCTTCCATATCACAGTTAGCAGAACAGTGCATTGAAGCAATACCCTTCAATGGGAGGTAGTAGTTCATCATAGAGAACATACCCTTCTTCATCTCTCCGCCGTACCATGTATTGATGATAACCTGCTCCTTAGATGTAATGTTGAATGCTACACATGTCTCAGAGTTAAGACCAAGCTCTGCATAGTTCTCAACCTTAGCCTTAGATGCATTGTAAACAATGAAATCCGGCTCGAAATCCTTCAGCTCTTCCTCTGAAGGCTTGATGAACATATTTGTTACAAAGTGAGCCTGCCAAGCAACCTCAACGATGAAACGAACTGCCATACGTGTATCCTTATTTGCTCCACAGAATGCATCTACAACATAAAGCTTCTTGTTGCAAAGCTCTTTCTTAGCAAGATCCTTAACAACTGCCCATGTCTCTTCTGTCATAGGATGGTTGTCGTTCTTGTAAGCATCTGTTGTCCACCATACTGTGTCCTTAGAATTCTCATCCATAACGATGTACTTATCTTTAGGAGAACGTCCTGTAAATACACCTGTCATAACATTAACTGTATCTAATTCTGTGTTCTGTCCAACCTCATAACCCTCGTTTGAAGCCTTTGTCTCTTCCTCAAACAAAAGTTCGTATGAAGGATTGTGAACGATTTCTGTTGTTCCAGTAATACCATACTTGGTTAAATCAATGTTTGCCATCTTAAATTTTCCTTCCTTTGCTTTTTATTAATTCAGGGTAGTTAACCACCCAAAACCACCGAAATTGTATCACTAAAAAGATATCCAGTCAACCAACATATATGAAAAAACGTTTAATTTTTCGTGAACAACTCACTAATCCTCTTTTTTATCAATATATCGGTTGAGTGTCTCAACTACCGTGTTCAGATTATATGGTTTCGCAATATAATCATCGAGCTTGTTCTCTAAGATTCGTTCCTTATCACCAAACATCGCTCTAGCTGTAACCGCAATGATCGGAAGACGCTTTTTTTGCTCCTTCTGCTCAATCTCACGGATCTGCTGTGTTGCAGCAATACCGTCCATAACCGGCATCTGCACATCAAAGAGTGCTGCATCGTATTCCTTCTGCTTGAACAGCTCGATCGCCTTCTCACCATTCTCAGCGATATCATAAGAGAATCCTGCCATACCGAGCAGCTTACCGATAACCTGCTGGTTGACCGGCTCATCCTCTGCCACAAGGATACGTGCCTTGCTGTGTGCATTGATCGAGAATACTGCGGCATCTTCTTTTTCTTCCATGTTCTTGGCTGCTTCCACCTCGGCTGCCTTTACAACCTTCAGAGGAATCTCTGCAATGAACGTCGAACCGATGCCTTCCTTACTCTGAACACTGATGTTACCACCCATCAGCTCTGCAATCTGCTTGGAGATAACCAGACCAAGTCCGGAACCGCCATACTTTCTTGTATCGGAACCATCGACCTGTGAGAACCGGATAAACAGCTTATCCATGTTCTTCTCCGAGATACCGATACCAGTATCAGCAACCGCGATACGCAGGTTGATATTCTCTTTTTCTGCATCAATTGCGGCAATCTTTACTCTTACACTTCCCTCAGATGTGAATTTTAATGCATTGGAAAGCAAACAATTCAAAATCTGCTGGATTCTCTGTCCATCGCCCTTTACAAGCTTTGGAATATTGTTACCAAATGTGCAGTCAAGGGCAAGTCCCTTATTTGTCGCTGTCGGTACCTGTGCGGCTACCGTCTCCTCAATAGCTGCACGCACATCGAAGATCTCTTCCTTGAGATTATATTTACCAGCTTCCAGCTTACTGATATCCAGAATATCATTGATCAGGCGAAGCAGGTTATCTGCGCACCCCTTTGCAGTAAGCAGATTATCACGGTAATCTGCCTGCAGATCATCTGCCATCAGCGTAAGCTGTAACATACCAAGGATTCCGTTGATTGGTGTACGGATCTCATGACTCATATTGGCAAGGAACTCTGCCTGTGTCTTGTAAGCTGCATTTGCATCCTCGATCGCTGCAGACAGCTTATTCTCTGTCTCCTTCTGATCCGTAATATCAATAACAACCATATTGATATAATCCGCTTCAGACTTATACATCACTGTGTTAAATACTTTGCCAAGCTTCTCCATTGTGATTTCAACATCCATGAAATCGCCCTCTTTAGTTCCAGAGGTATTATACGCAGTAAACCATGCGTTAATATCCTGTAACACTTCGATCTTGCTCTCACCAAGGATCTTGTCCTGGTAATCGGATGCATCCAGATTGAAGTAGCTTCCGAACCGCTCATTTGCTTCCTGAATGCAATACCCTATGCTGTTTCCAAGCGAATCTGTGATGATCTTTGCCTGCGCGAATCCAATCGGAAGATTCATAAACAGCTTCTTGTACTTGTCACCCTTTGTGTGGCCTGCCACAACGCCGCCACCAAGCGCAAATACAATCACTCCCGTGACAGCCGCAGCCAGCACGCCAACGATGATTCCTGCCGGAACCGCTTTAAAGATCGCACCAAATATTATTCCAAGTACGATATCCAGCGCCGCTGCAATGATGATTAGTTTCTGCCACCCTAATTTTGCTATTTTTTCCATGTGCATAACACCCCCTATTTATCAACATTCTACTATACATTTTCGAGATTTTCAATATCTGTCTCGACCTCTTCTGCAAGTTTTTCGTCTGCTTTTTCATTCTCTTCCCATACGTTCGCCTTCTCGATTCTCCGCACCTCTAATTTCTTTTCCACCTGCAGGGAAACCAGCAGTAACACCATGCAGATCACAGAAATTGCAATGCCTAAAAGCATACCCTGCGGCATATAGGAAATTTCAACGGTATGTGTGCCGGCATCCATATCCACACCGATAAATGCGCCTGCCACCTTATAGTAATCCACCTTTTTTCCGTCAACCTTTACCGTCCAGCCTTCATCATAAGGAATGCTTGTGAACAGCGTCTTATCCTCCGGCATCTCAATCGTGCCATAAACATAACCATCTTCTACCGTTTCAGTCTCCAGCATATGGTTCGCCAATTCCCGATATACATTTTCAAACACATCCTGATGGAAGGTTGCCACATAAAATGGTGCCACTTCGGAACCGCTGACATTGCTGTATTCATATTCAATAGAGATATAATCGCCTGCTTCGAGCTGTCCCAGATGGAAAATCTGAATCTGATAACGGTCATACGCGATTTCCTGTCCATTCTTATAAAACCGGATCTTCGTCACATAATTGCCACGACAGTTCACATAGTAATCGCCTGCATGATCAGCAGTAAAGCTCAACATAAAATACATCGGACCTGATGCATTCGGCGTAAAGCTGACCTGATTATTCTCATAGCTGACCTTCGCCGTATCACTCGTCACACTGATCGCCGGATACTCGTCCTGAAAGAACCCTTCATAGCCAGTCATGTCATATGCCAGTGTATTCTGTGCGATCATCGCTGTGTAACGGCTCTGATCCCAGTCCTTGACATTGTTGCTCACCGCAAATCCAATGGAAGTCGGATACGGATTCTCATAGATGGATACGTTATCCACCGTTTCTTTATAATTATAATCAAAATTATTCAGATCGCCCGGTCGTTCCAGCAGATACCGGATATTAAAAATTGCATTTGTAAATGGTGTGTAACCACGATACAAAAATTCATTTGCACCGGTGTAAAATCCAAGCTTACCCATCGTGGTGACAACCGGTCCCATAACTGTCGAATTGAACGTGCTGACACTCGGCATGTTATGCCAGCTCGCTTCATCCAGCACCGTGTAATTCATCAGTTCCGAACGATAAAAGCCTGCCTGTTCTTCCTCTGCCAGCTCCCGCACGCGCACATTTGCTTCCGTCACTGCCGGACTGGTTTCGTAATATTGCTTGTAATGGCAATACCCAATTTCCGAAAATCCATATGCCGCATTTGCCACAAGCTCGACCAGACAGACACTTCCAATCACCGAAATGTAAGTCGCATGCATGATCTTCTTTGATGTCCGCAGACAACAGGTCACACCGTAGATCACCAGCAGTACAAGACCTGCCGGCAATGTATATTTGCCAATCGTCGCACCTGCCTGCTGTTTACAGGCAAACACAAACGCGCCCGCAAGCAAAATTGACGAAATCACAAAATAAATATCGATCTCTGTAATCGACTGTATTGCATCATACGCCATAACGAGCAATACAAAAATAAATACAAATGAGAACCGGTTCGGGATTCCATACTGGTCATGCATGCCATGCCAGATATAATTTAGCGTCTCATGATTAAAGCTGATCATAAGCAACACCAACAGCGCATATTTGCGGAACTTCTTCCACGGATGTTCCTTTACAAACAGATACAGGAACATTGTCAGAACTGCCAGCATACCGCAGTACAGATTCACACCGCCATCATAGATCTGATTCGTGATCGGCTTTGTAAATACAAGCAGCTGCCGCAGCATCACAAAGATATTTCCATACCATGTTCCTTTTGGAATTGCCATATCTCCCGCTGCCGTCGCCATGATTCCGTGATATGCCGGAAGCAGGATAAATGCTGCCATCCCGCCGGATAACAGGGAATACAATGCAAACCGGATTCCATTTATGAAGAATCGCTTCACTGTCTTATGTTCATAGACAAAGAACCACAACACAAAAAACAGACAGATGATGTATCCAATATAATAATTACAATAGAGTGCATAGAACAGGGACAGCACATACAGCTTCGGATCTCTCTCCTCAAGCATCCGCTGGAAGCCCAGCATGATAAGTGGGAAGATCATAATACAATCCAGCCACATCGTGTTCCAGTTGTAACCGATCACATAATTGCTGAACGCATAGGCAACGGAAATCGTCACGATCAGGAAATTCCGTTTCTTCTCGCTATCCTTGTAGCTCAGGAAATGTACCATTGCAACGGCTGTGAGTGCAATCTTTAAGCACATCAAGAAGCAGGTGACCGCTGCAATCTGTTCCTTGCCAAAAAGCAACAGCAGCAGATTGAACGGACTCATCAGATAATACGCCGCAAGCGATACGAAATTCGAGCCAAGTGCTACATTCCATGTATAAAGAAGACTTCTCTCATGCAGAAGCTTGTCTCTGAGTTCTGAGAAAAACGGCAGATACTGGTGCACACTGTCTACCAGTGTCAGGGAATTCTCACCAAACGGTGCAATCCGTTCTGCGATACAGATAACCAGCATGACAACTGCAACGATCGCAAACGACAGATAATAGCACCAGTTATCCTGTATGTTCTCGTGAAATGGTTTCTTTTCCTTGAACACGATCAGCTTGCTGAACACATAATTCAACACCAGCACGATAACCTGTACGAGCAGCTTGGACACCGGTTCATGCATCCGGAACGTATCGCACAGAATCGCCAGTCCAAGTATCTCCACAACCATTGACACCAGCCGTGCGCCTACAAACTGTACCGCCTCTACCAGGGTCGCATAAAATCCTTTTTTCTTACTCTGAAATACAAAGAATTTATTTGCAAAATATGCAAAAGCAATAGCCATAGCGATCGCTATGGCATTGCTTGTATTTCTTGAAATTGGTGTAATTACCCGCAACAGGAAGAATGTTACCAGATTAACGGCTGTCGTGCAGCCTCCCGCAATCAGATATCGCATTTTTTCATTGGCAAGAATCTTCTTTATAAAACGAATCAATGTACTACCCTAATCCTTTTCTTTTAATTTAAGCCTGTAAGCAGATAGATCAGTGGGGAGTTCCAGTAAATCGTTACCTCATTACATGAATAGCACTGCTCATTATCTACATACGCACGTCCCGGTGCAATTCCGTAGAGAACGGCATTTGCATATGGATCGTTCAGATTGTTATTGGCACCGCCGACCAACATACCCGGCATTGTCTCTTTCAATACCTGTGATGGTCTGTGGTGTGTTGCATTTGGTGTAAGGGAACCATATCCGGTTACATAGCAGTATCCAGTTGGGTTCACACCGAAGATATAGTCACGCATCTTCTGCGCATATTCTGTATACTTGGCCTCGCCTGTCAGGTTTGCTGCAGCCAGAAGCTCCATGCCCTTGTTGGCGATCGTCATATTACTTCCCCAAGGATATGTCACACCCATACCTGTGAAGAAGCCCTCTGCCTCTGCTTTTGAAAGTGTCTCTTCTGCGTCTGCAAGCAGCTTTTCCTTCGCTGTCTTTGCCACATCTGCATCCACACCTTCCGTCTTTGCAAGATCATACAGTGCATAGCTTCCGATATCTGCCCAGCCAAAGCCTGTCAGATAGTTGCTGTCAAGTGCTGTCTTTGTCGCGCTTAAATATTTTGCATCCTTTGTCGCAATATACATCTCTGCTGAAGCCCAAAGTGTCTCGTCTGCAAGATGTGTATCATCATATGCACCTGTTACAAGGTCTTCCGGATTCTCATATCCCTTCATATCCGGATTTGCCTCCAAAAATGCATACGCATTCGTTGCCGCATCCAGACAGCTCTTTGCAAAATCTGCATCATATTCTGCATAGAGTATAGATGCCTTTGCCATAACAGCTGCGAAATCAGCTGTCGCTGCATAGGATATCGGTGCAAGCACCATATCATCCGTCTCATCAACTGCAAGTACCGTCTCCGGGAATACAAGTGCTGTTACCTTATGGTGAACACCGCCACTTGCTGCATCCTGCATCTTGAGCATCCAGTCAAGCTCATACTTTGCTTCATCCAGAAGATCCGGTGTCTTGTTTCCGCTCTCTGGGATTCCCAGATCATCGGCAGTCTGACCATAATCCTCGTAAGCAAGGAAGAGATCCTGCACGGTCTTTGCTCCAGACACAACATACCGTCCGTAGTCACCAGCATCATGCCAGCCGCCTGATACATCGATCTTTGTTCCAGATGTATCTCCGTAAACAGTTGCCTCCTGCATGTGACATGCCTCGTGTGCGAAATCTCCGGCGATATCCTTTGTCACCTCTGTTCCGCAGCGCTGCTTGTATAACATCAGCACAGCATCCTTATACACATCATCATACAGATCGTCCCCGATGGAGAATCCATACGAAGCACCGGATGGACTGGAAATAATCTTGTATGTACCCGGTGTTTTAAACTCCGTAAAATCACCATGTTTTACATTGGATTCCGCAGACTTATCATACGAAAGCTCTCCGTATGCCCCGACAAACATTGTTTCTTCTGTCTCCACATCTACGATCTTGAATTTTTCATCGTCCTTGGATGTCACAATTACCGTCTTCGTATCGTCCGGCTTGTAACCAACCTGATTTACCTTTACCTGAATCGGCTGTGGTGCGCCAACGATTTTCTCCGCATTCGAGCTGTCTGTTACAAACAGGGAAATGTTATCGAAGTAAATCTTGTGTGCTTCCGTCACCTCGGTCTGACCTTCCTGTGTTCCCATATTGACAACAAATCTTGGAGCCGGATCGGAATTTTCTTCCATCGTGAACTCCTTTGTGATCGTCTGTGTCTCAGGTCCAACTGTGATAAAATCACTCGCATATGCATGATAATCACCGCCATTTACCTGTACACGCCACTGAATCACACGCTCAATATCACTTCTGACATCAAAGCTCATCGTATAGACACAGCCCTTTGCCATCGTGAAGCCATCGTAATAAATCTGGCAGCTGTGCTCAAGCGGACCACTCTTTGTAATATCACAGACCAGCTCTCCATTTCCCGCGGACATCGTAAAATTACCATTGTTCGTATAGCTCGTAAAGCCATCTGTACCATCATCAAAGGTCACACCGATAGCATCTGCACCCTCCACTGTTGTGAACCGGTCATCCTCCACAACCTCCTGCTCGGTCGTTATCCAGTCGCCATCGTCCTCGATTGTTGACGTCGCTGCATCTGTCACGGTTGCACTGCCACCGGTGGTCTGCTCTGTCGTCGCCTCGTCTGCCTTTCCTCCACATGCGCATAGAGAAAGCGCAAGCACAGCTGTCGCAACAGCCGCTGCTGTCTTCTTGAATTTTACCATAAACCCTCCTATCGTTTTGTCCCTCTTTTTATAGTTTTATGTACAAAATTTTACGACCTCCTCATATGGTAATGCACCGCCAAAAATATCCAATGCACTTCCCACCGTCACATCAATACAATTCTGTCCGCATTGTTTCAAACTCTCTAAATCATCAAAGCTTCCAACTCCACCGGCATACGTCATCGGCTGTTTGCCCCATGCACCAAGCATCGTTGCAAGCTCCGTCTCGATACCTGCTGATTTGCCTTCGACATCCACCGCATGAATCAGATACTCGCTACAATATTCTGACAGCTTGTCCAAGGTCTCCGGTGTAACAACCTCCTCTGTAAATTCCTGCCAGCGATCAGTCACAATATAGTATCTGCCATCCTTTTTTCGGCAGGACAGATCGAGCACCAGATGCTCCGCGCCGATCAGACCCGACAGCCGTTTCAGATTCTCATAATTGATTCTCCCATCCTTAAATACATAGGATGTCACGATTACCTGCCGTGCGCCCATATCCAAAAACTGCTCTGCATTATCCACGTTGATGCCTCCGCCAAGCTGTAGCCCCTGCGGATATGCCGCAAGCGCAAGCTTCGCCTGTTCCAGATCTGCCGCATAGTAGGTGCTATCGGCTGGATTCAACAGAATGATATGTCCACCAACCAGTCCGCTGCGGCGATACAGTTCCGCATAGAAATCTGCTTTCAACTCCGAAACGAAGTTATCTCTGGCAAAATCCGCTTCATCCCTGAGACTGCCGCCAACAATCTGCTTGACCGCTCCATTATGTATATCAATGCATGGACGAAACCGCATAAACTCCTCCTTTTAACCCTCCGCTTCAAACGCTGCCTCTCTGTTTTTCTCCAAATATCAGTGCATGTTGGCGATACCTTCTTTATTGATGTCGATTATCATATCTTGAATCTTATTCTCCATATAATCTGCGCTTACATCAAAATTATTCTCGTACTTTTTTGCAACATTCTTCATCTCAGCTATTTCTGTAACTACGTTCCTATATTTTCTCGGTCCGTCGTCAACTATCTCAGCAAGCATCTCCGATACTGACTCATTCGTAAAATTAACGGATGTCATCATATAATACCCGCTAATTGCCTCCGCCGCAAAATAAAACTGTGCCACGTCAGTTAACGAAGTCAGATAACCACACAGCTTTCCGGCTCTTTCCTGAGGGATGTCTGCAGGAATATTCTTCTTTATTTTCTCATATACCTTCTTTATTTTCACTGAATAATCATATCGGATTTTCTGAAACTGCTTCATAAGTCCGGTCTTTTCTTCTTCGGTAAAATCTGTTCCCTCGCTGATGCGTTCAACCTCATTTTTTAACATAGTTATCCGTTCATTCAGGTTGCCATAATGTTTCTCATCATAGTTGGAGTTATACATGGACACCTTCACCATGGTTTTCGCAAGATCCTTCATTTTGTTTTTATTCCGCAATTTCCTATGAGCAGACTCCGGATTGATTCTTAAAGGTTTAAAAAAATCAGGACTTTGCTGTCTGAATATCTGTTCTGATACAAGTGCCACCGTTTCCTGGAACTCTTCCCTGTGAACCGAATACCATTCGGCAATATTCGCAAACAGCCGTTCTTCCTCAGTTCTGTCTGCATCCTTATGCATAAAATCGAATTTTGCGAATTCTGCCAGACGCTGCACATTATCCAGAAATCTGTACTTACGTCCCATATCAGGCGAATTCAGGATTTCTTTTCTCTCCTGCTGTAATTGTGCCAGCCAATCGCCATGCTGTCTGTCAAATTCGATTAATCTAACCGCATCTTGTTTATCCGCCCCTGCATATTGATTGATTAAGCTCTCATAATCCAGTTTTTTCCTTGTCTGACCGATTGTCGTATTGAGCACATCTCTATAAAGCTTTTCCAGTTTTTTTACAATTGTGATGTATCCCTCGTCCTCTTTCAGCCCCAGTATCGTACCGACACGGTCAAACTTATCCATGTATGCCTTCAGCACCGGAGGCACCCGCAGAAACGCTGTCTGCTTTTCCTTTGTTTCACGATGAATATATTCCTCTGAAGTTATACAGAAATCAGTGAGACGGATTACCCTCTCCGTATCACATAATACTGCCTGTACTGTCTGCTTATCCTCTGCCTTGGCCTCCTCTTTACCCATGTAATCTTTCATTTTTTCTATTATCTGATCCGGTAAAAGCTTTATATTCTTGCTAACATAAGCTTCTACGCGTTCCCGCTTCCAGTCTCCAATCTCTCCTTCATACAGACCCTTTTTATAGGAATGGAATTTGTTCATCATATCGTCAGCAAACCCAGCTGCCTCTTCTTCCTCTTTCCACCTCGGATCTTCCCTATATTTAAGCCTGATCCTATCGAGAAAACTGCTTTCCTGATACATAATCAATTGCTGAAGACGCACCAGGCCGTCATTATATAACGCCGCATCTGCAGATAGCGCCACAATAAGTCCGCTTACCGCACCCACTCTGTCTTTAGATATTTCCGTACCCAGTTTCTCCTTCAGATTCTCATAGCTTTTCTTCATCCTTTTGGAAACAGCATATTTCCGCTCATGCAAAACACAGCACAGATTGAATCTATCCTCTAATTTTAACCTGTTTGTTATGGTATCAAAAATTATACGGTCTATCCGTCTCAATCTAGGATGATCGCCCATCTCGGTATACAGAGAATATTTCACTATAACATCAGCCATTTCGTTCATATCCGTAATGCTTTTTAACCGGGCTTCCAAGTTATCCAGATCGAGGTCCAGAGCTCCTTTATCTTCCGGAACCTGTTTACAGTATATTTGCTTGCAAAGCATTTTTGCAGTTGCTTCAAATCTGCGTTTATGCTTCTCCACATAATCAATGATATATGTAAACCGGTTCGTTTCATCCTTTTGCTGCAATATTGAACACTTTGTCAGCTCCTGCATTTGCTTAAGCTTATCAAGAAACATTGCCTTTTTGCTGATATCATCCGTCTCTAAGGCTCTGTTAGCTTCATCATCCAGCTGCTCTATCCAGTCAGGCAGCTGTTTTATCAAAGCAAGTGATTTTTTTGCGGGAATAACATCCTTCTTGAGGTATATCCTTGCATTACCTCCCTCCAGATTTCCGATTTCTTCATCCTTCCCTCGATATATTTCTTTATATGTCTTTTCGTAAATAGCTGCTGCTTCCTTCGAAAATTCCCCATATTCCCCGAGTCTCTTCACAAACTCATCTACCTCAAGCTTTATATCGGCTCTCTCCCGGTACACCCGGTCGCAGTCTGTATTGGTGAATTTTACGAAAGCACCATCCTTCTTCCACTGGGCAGCAGCCATATGAAGGGCAAAAAAGATATCTCTCTGTCTGGTTAATTCCCCTGCCTCCACTGCATATTTATCAGCCTGTTTTTTCAGCTCCGTCTCACTGGCTTCAACAGTATTCTGCAAAGCACTGAAATCCTGAACCTGTAATGTGATTTTTCCTACTGCATCTGTAAGCTGCTCCATATAGCCACGGCAGGTTCCGATAGCGGTCTCATACACCTCATTATTTCCCTTTTCAGCTTGACAGATTTTCTCTAAATTTCTGATAAATCCGGCTAAACAATCTGCTTTTTCCAGATAAGCCTCCTTATGCTCCTTATCCGCCTCCGCTATAGTCTCCTTTTCCACAGAAAGCTCTTCCCAAATAAGCGGAATACTATCGTTTGAAGCGGCGATCTCCCGGGCTGCCTGATAATAGTTCTCTATTTTCTCATATTCCGATTTCTTCGAGCCAAGCTCCCTCTCCTTTGCTTTCACCGCTTCTTCAAAAGCATCCGCCATATTCTTTATTGCAGTGACATCCTGAAGCGCACCCGCCCGTTCCACAGCATCCTCTGCAGCTGCTGCAAGCTCCTGATGCGACTGCATCTGCTTTGTAAGATTATCCTTTTCCTGTCTGAACAGCGCAATCTCATCCTGTAGCTTACTCATGCTCTGAGCTGCTTCGTCCTTTTCCTTTTCCAATCCTGCAACCAAATCTTTTATAACATTCCCCGGCACAAGCCACTTCACAGCCTTCTTGGCTGCACCTTGTCCCTGAGGCTGCCCGTTCCCTGCATAAAAATCATTTTGATTTCCGAGAGCCATCCTCTGCTCTGCTGCCTCCTGTTGCTGGTTTGCCTGAAACATCCTTGGACTTTCTTTCTCCAGTTCACCTTGCTTCAAATTCAATTCACACATGCTTTCACCCTCTCACTTTCTTGATTTTTGTCGTCGCTGCCACCTGCGTCTATTCTCTGTAAATACTTATTATATAAAGCTTATATAAAGCTTATATAAAGCATCATAATCTATTTTCCACAGGAGTTCAAGCAAATATTTATCTAAGTTTTCTACTTTACGGGCAGAAGGTTTTGCGTTATCATTTACCCATGGTAAATTGAACAAGAAGCAAGGAGGAGCTATGTTAAACGATTTAAAGAAGGAAATCACGGATTGCTACATGTACGGCGAAATCATCTGCCAGCAGGGCTTTGGTCCAAAGACGGATATCTCCATGCACGACATGATCCGTTTCGATCTGTTGCAGTTTCTGGTGTATCTGACAGACAGCTCCGATGGCAGTCTGTACCCGGAAACACGCTTTTTACACGAATACCTTGGTCAGTATTTCACATTGGAATCTCTCATGCGTTTCAAACAGAATCGCACTGCAACACCAGAATTTGCAACAACGATTCCCCGTTCCCTGACTTATTTTGTGGAAGCAGACCAATCGGGACTTTCCGCTTGCACAACGAAAGGGTTCTCAAAGTCAAGAAATCTCTATAATTTATATGTCGAGCTTGGTCAGGCATATATTTCGTGCAATAACCGGACAACTGACGCAGAGGTCTCTGCACTGACAGCCTACACCGGTATAATAGAGGAATACCTGCGCAAGTTGAAGCTGTTTGAGCCGGGCGAGAATCCGGCACTGAAGAATCCTCCAAAGCCTTCCACACCGAACAAGGTAGCCCCTGCCTCAAACGCATCTGCTAAAAATGCTTCGACCTCCCAGGCTGCTATGGCAGCTATGAAAGGCACTGTCAACAAGCAGGAGGTTCCAGAGGAAGATATCAAATTAGATGATCTGCTGAACGAGTTAAATGAACTGACCGGACTTTCCGAAGTGAAGAAGGATATCAAATCGCTGATCAACCTGTTGAAGGTGAAGAAGCTGCGGGAAGAACGTGGCATGAAGCGGCCGGAAATGTCATTGCACATGGTATTTTCCGGAAATCCGGGAACCGGTAAGACAACCGTTGCCCGTCTGCTTGCCAAAATCTACAAATGTCTCGGCATCCTGCCGGGTGGTCAGTTGGTCGAGGTTGATCGTTCCAACTTAGTCGAGGGTTACGTCGGTCAGACCGCAATCAAGACAAAGGAAGTTGTGGAAAGCGCACTGGGCGGTGTACTCTTCATTGACGAAGCCTACACTCTGACCGCAGGCAAAAACGGAAAGGATTTCGGACAGGAAGCAGTAGATACCCTGTTAAAGATGATGGAAGATAACCGTGATAATCTGATCGTGATCGTTGCCGGTTACACGGAACTGATGCAGGAGTTTGTAGACTCTAACCCGGGACTCCGTTCGAGATTTAACAAATATATCAATTTCGAGGATTACAGCGGGGATGAGCTTTATGAGATCTTCTTATCCATGTGCAGGAAACAGGAATACGAACCAAACGCACAGGGTAAAGCATATGTGAAAGATTTGCTGAATATCTGGACGAAATCCCACGATGAAAACTTTGCAAATGCAAGAGAAGTCCGAAATTATCTGGAGCGTTCCATCGCCAGACAGGCAAGCCGTATCGTTGAGCTTGACTCTGTCAGCGACAAACAATTAAAGACATTAACCAAGGGGGATTTAACGGAGGGATAATACCTGTGACCACAGGATTTCAAACAAATCCCGCTCTGTACGTTCCATCTGCGCATCTACGATGGCAGCCTCGCGCGCCTGTCTGACCGAATCAGGCAGATCGTGAAGCTGCCATTTTGCATGAGCGGCATTTACGATCCGGTACCCATGCTCCCGCACACGCAGACAAAAATCAAGCGCTGATAGCTCCGTCCGAAATTTATCCGAGAATCCCCCCAACTGTACAAATGCAATTTTCTTCACAAGCATGCAATGTGCTGGTGCAATCACATACTCGCGGTTCATTCCATAGTACCGCATTGCTCCCGTCTCATCCTGCCGGATCTTCCGCCATTCTTTCCACTCGTTAAATTGTGGTAACCCACGATATGGATAACGGTATAAATTTTTTATTTCTTTCAGATCAACCGCCCGCTCTGTTTCTGCCTGCCACCTCTGAACCGGAGACTCATACACCCCAGCAAATTCCAAGCCTGCGCAATACAGCCGATCCCGGTCATCATAAACTGTACCGACTACCATTCCGACATCCTCGCGCATGGCAATACCAAGCATTTCACCTAGTGCTGTCGTATCACCAATTTCCATAGTGGCATCTAAAAACAACAGGAAACTGCCATTTGCATGCAGCGTACCAAGATTCCGGCACTCTGTGCTGCTCTTCCCGGCGTCCGCTGCCACCACTGCAATATTACGTCTGCGACTCTGCATCTGCTGGTAATATTTCTGTAGTTCTTCATCTGCCCGGTCTTCATCCACAATGATAATTTCAAAATTACTGTACCGTGTCTTCTCGTAAAATGGCTCCAGCATCTGTTCCATCAACGCGCGATTCGTATGCCCGGTTATAATCATCGACACGAGCGGATTGCCCGGCGTATCGTATTTCAACTCATAGACACTTCTCTGATTGGTCGTCATGACACGGGCCAGCAAATGTTCACGCGCCACATGTACCTCTAACGCTTCTTTTCCTGCCAGATTTTCCTGTACATGCTTCGCCTCCCGCTCCGAAGAAGTTCCATCATGAATGCGTTTGTGATACAACACGCGCGGAATATGGCAGATCTCCCGGTTGCCCTCACAACAGCGCAGGATCATATCGTAGCTCTGCGCACCATCATACTGACTATGAAAGCCACCGTCCGCCAGCATAAGCTCTCTACGTGCAACAAACAAATGGGAAATATAATTGTACGCACGCAACAGATCAATATCGAACTCCGGCTTGAAACGCGGTTCGAGATAATGACCGCCATTCTCTGCCATACGATCCTCATCAGAATAAATCACATCATACCGTTCCCTCTGCAAGGCATCCACCACCCAATACAGGGCATCCTCCGTCAGAACATCGTCATGATCCAGTAATGCAACATACTCTCCTTTTGCCGCCTGCAGTGCCCGGTTACTGTTTCCGGAAATTCCAAGATTTTCCTCCATCTTTATGTACTGGATTCGTGGTTCGTTCTCCATATACTGTCGGATAATGCGTTCCGTCTCCAGGCTATACACCTTCTCCAACACCGTCAACTCGCCATCCTCGAATACCCGCGCATCAAGAACCGGTGGCTCTCCCTTTGCCTGACTGCCATCGACCAGACACAGCTCCCAGTTCGCATATGTCTGATGCAGCACCGATTCCAGCATCGCACGTAAAGAAAGCTCCGGTGTCATATACACCGGAACTACAATACTGATGCAAGGGCAGTACGAAAATACCCGTTCCCGCTGCGTTGCAAGGGCTTCCTCATCTGCCTCCAATGATTCCTTAAAAAAGCGGTCATATGCCAGATCCAGTCCAGTCACCATCGAACGCGCCTTGGAAAGCGCCTCCGGGATTGCAGTCGAACGAATATGCGCAAAGCCTTTTTTAATTGTATCTGCATTCAGATCAGAAAATCGAAACTTCATCGCCACTGCCTCCCCTCCATACTCCAGTCGCAGGATTTGCTATACACGAATTGAAAAATCTGCTGCATCTAACGCAAGATTTACATTGTAATATGGATCTCCACCTGCCAGAATCTCCGGCCATCTCTGTGCAAAAAGCGCCACTTCCTGACTGAATCGATTCTGTTTCTCCGGCGTATCTTCCAAGCCACGCGATTTCGACTCATAATGATACAACATCGCCTGCGGCACATAGACAACCAACTTTCCTGTCTGACGCACCTTCATACAAAAATCCACATCATTAAAAGCAACCCGGAACTTTGCTTCCAGTCCACCGACTTCCTCAAACACCTTCTTCTTTACCATCATGCACGCTGCCGTCACTGCGCTATAATCACAGGCAACCTTTGTTCTTGACTGATATAACCCCTCATCCTCATTCAATGTAACGAATGCATGTCCGGCAATTCCGCCAAATCCAACAATGACACCCGCATGCTGGATCGTATTGTCATCATAATATAATCTCGCTCCAACAATTCCTACGTCCTCGCGCTGACAATATCCAAGCATTTGCTCCAGACAATCATCATTTATCATTTCTGTATCATTGTTTAACAACAAAATGTAATCGCCTTTTGCGTGCTCCACACCAAAATTATTGATCAGAGAATAATTGAACTCATCTGGCCAATACAACACAGTTACATCCTCACGTTTTTCCAATTCCTTGTAATACGAGAATGTTTCCTCTTTTTCACTGTTGTTCTCTACAATAATATACTCAAAATTCCGATAAGTAGAACGTTCATCAATCGCCTTCATGCACTTTTGCAGGTCATCTATATGATCCTTATTTGGAATTATGATTGACAGCAGTGGCTCGCCTTTTACCGGATAGCTCACGCGATAAAATCCCAAGTTCTCTGCATCCTCCACAACACCGTCAAGTCCCACTCGTTTTAAATGTGCTTCAATCGCCCGTTTTCCTGCTTCAAACGCATAGATTTTAGATTCCGGTATCTCCGCCGTCGACACTGTATGCGCTCTCCAATGATACAGCACGCGAGGAATATGATAAATGCCCTTTGCCTGTTCCACGCACCGGAAAATAAAATCATAATCCTGTGCACCATTAAATTCCGAGCGGAACAAACCAACTTTGTCTATCAATGCCTTGTCTGCCACAAACATATGACAGATATAATTGTTACAGCGAAGCAGATCAATATTAAAATCCGGTTTAAAGTTCGGAGCAAAATACTTTCTTCCAGTCTCGTCAATCTTATCTTCGTCTGTGTAAATTACCTGAACCTTCTGCTTGTTTAACACCTTCGCACATTCAAACAGAGCGTCCTCCATAAACAGATCATCATGATCTCCAAGCACAATATAATCACCGGTTGCCAGCTCGTATGCCTGATTCGTATTTTCAGATATTCCCAATGGTCCCGCCTGTCTCGCGATAAATTTTATCCGTGAATCCTTCGCTTCATATGGTTCCATCCATTTTTTTAACCGCGTAGACTCCTTGCTTCCATCCGAAAAACAAAGCTCCCAATTCTCATATGTCTGCGCCTGTACAGATTCGATCAATTCCTTCAAAAATATCTCATCGCTTTCATACAGAGGTACCAGAATACTGAACTTTGGCTTATACGCAAACTGCGTCGCTCTTTGTTCCGCTTTCTCGTTCTCCGTCAGAAACTTCTTGCGCGCCCATTTATTGTAATCCTTATGTTTAAATGGTGTGCCAATCCGCAGATGCCGCTTAATCTTTGCACAGGTATTCCGTACACCAAAGGTTTTCGTATTATTGTATACGCGCAGTATATTCACATGCAACGTATTAAATGCCTTTCCGCTCAGCGGCTCTCCCAGTCTGCGAAGCTGTTCCTTATGTTCACATTTTCCAGCCTGCAGCAAGATTGTCAAATCCCGATCACCCCACGCAAGCGGAAGCTTCATGGAAAAGCCAATTTTTCTCGGCTGCTCACATTCCGAAAAACATCGCATCGCATCCGACCGGATATACCATTCCGGCATATTCTCCGGCAACTGTAATTCTTCACCTGTTTTCCGGTCATACAAACGGATTTTCACGTCCCCATAATCAATCACCCATCCTCGGATAACAAAAAAACCAGCTTCCTCTTTCACCATATCTACGGAGCAGTTGATATCCTTCAATGCTTTAATTATATTCTTCGCTTTTTCTTTGCATAAAACGCTTGTTGTCCCCTGCTTCGTCTCTGCTCTAAGATAAAATACATCTTTTTCTTTTAATTTCAGCGGAATCGTAACACACACCGTAAGCACTCTGGAAAATGTCTTTCCATTGCTTTGCCGCTGCTGAAATGCAGGCGCCTGCATCACTGTATACTCACATGGCAATACAGTCTCTGCACCGTTTCGAACAATAACTGCTGTTATATCTTTATCTTCCGCAAACTCGGCTGTGCAGTATCCAGCCACTACGATCTGCCGTGCTGCTGTCACGCCTTTTCTCAATTCTTTAAACAGATACTCCTGATTCATAGGTCTCTCCTGTCATCCTGTTTTTTCATAATTACATACTTATTATGAATATATCACATATACTGATAATTTCACACAAAAATCTTTTGATTTCCACTATATTTTTCTTTTCATTTCGTGTATAATAGACACGTTATAAGGTTTACCATTAATACCATTCTTATATCAATCTTTCAGTAATTAACCATATACCTTATAACGCACGAAGAGGAACCAGCCACACCAGTTCCTCTTTTTATATTTTATATGTAAAATTTAAGCTCTTCTACGCTTCCAGACAGCCGGGCAGAACAACAGCAGCATCGGGAAGATCTCCAGCCTTCCTGCCAGCATGTCAAACATCAGAATATATTTTGTAAAATCAGTAAAATGTCCAAAATTCGCCATTGGTCCAACCATCGAAAGTCCGGGGCCAATATTGTTAAGGGCTGCCGTCACCGCAGTAAAGTTCGTCACAAGGTCTTTGTTCTCAATCGACACAAGCAGTACCGATACTGCAAAGATAACCATGTACGTCATAAAATAAACATTCGTTGCACGCAATGTTTCATGCTCAAGTGGTTTTCCCTCAACCTTAATCTTCTTCACTGAACGCGGATGCAGATAGGAAATGATTTCCTTGATAAAGGATTTTATCGCGATGACAAACCGTGACACCTTGATACCTCCGGCTGTACTTCCTGCACAGGCACCAACAAACATCAAAATCACAAGAATCGTTCGTGATGTCTCCGGCCACAGATCAAAGTTCGTGCTCGCATATCCGGTTGTTGTCATGATACTTACTACCTGGAAGAATGCATGACGCACACCATCCGCAGGTGCATATAATGCAAAGCTTCGCAGGTTAATGAAGATAAGTACCGCTGATACTACCACGATAATAAAATAGACCCTCACCTCTTCAAACTTCAGCGCATCACGTAGCCTTCCGGTCAGAATCAGGAAATAGAACCCGAAATTCACACCGAATAACAGCATGAAGAGTGTAACAACCCACTGATTATATGGGCTTGCACTGACAAACCCATCGTTCCAGATCGCAAAGCCTCCGGTTCCTGCCGTTCCAAATGCCGTTGTTATGGCATCAAATAGGTTCATACGTCCAAACAACAGGAAAATCACCTCTATCACAGTCAGTGCAAAATAAATAACATACAGATATTTTGCTGTCTGGCGCACCTTTGGCACGAGCTTTCCAACCGAAGGCCCCGGGCTTTCCGCCTTCATCAGATTCATATGACTGCCTCCTGCCATCGGCACAATCGCAAGCAGAAATACAAGTACACCCATGCCTCCGATCCAGTGGCTGAAGCACCGCCAGAAAAGACTGCCCTTTGTCAATCCCTCCACGTTCGCTACGACAGACGCTCCGGTTGTTGTAAAGCCGGAGATCATCTCAAACAGCGCATCTGCAAAATGTGGAATATCTCCATTGATCATAAACGGAAGGCATCCGATCACGGACATCACAATCCACGAAAGTGCCACTGTCACGAAGCCCTCTCGCAGATAAAACCGCATGTTCTTCGGTTTCCGCAGAATAATCAGCGAGCCTGCAGCTGCACTTCCAAGTGCCACCCATAAAAAGGCAAAGCAACCTTTCTCCCCATATATCGCAGACACGATACCCGGAAGAGTCAGAAATGCCGCCTCAATTTCCATAATCCAGCCTAATATATAAATAACTACTGAATAATTCATAATTTATCTCCCACCAAACATACACCTTACTGCCACTTCAATATATCACTGACATCGGTAAAGCCTGTATGTGTTGTAACAACAACCACATAATCCCCCTCACAGATCACATCCTGACCACGTGGAATAATGACCTTTCCATTCCGGTTCAGACATGCAAGCAGAAGATTGTCCTTCAGTTTCAATTCCATAATCGGTTTTCCAACTACCGGTGAATCCTTCTCAACCTTGAACTCCAATGCTTCTGCCCGATTGTCAAAAATATGGTATAATGTCTCGATATTGCTTCCGACAGAATTCTGCATCGCACGGATATATGCCAGAATCTTCTCCGCCGTAATATAGCGCGGATACACGATACTACCGATATCCAACCCTTCAAGCACATCACTGAATGTGCTTCGATTAATCTTCGTGATGACCTTCGTATCAGAACATTTCCGGGCAAATAACGTAAGCAGGATATTCTCCTCATCGAGTCCTGTAAGCGGCACAAACGATTCTGTCCCCTCAATGCCCTCCTCCCGGAGCAGCTCCTCATCCGTTCCATCTCCATGCAAAATCAATGCCTTCGGAAGCAGGACACTCAGCTCCCCACATCGCTTTTCATCCATCTCCAGAATCTTGACTTCAACCCCCGTCGATGTCAGCTGTTTTCCCAGATAATATGAGGTCTTTCCGCCTCCGATGATCATACAGTTTTTAACCTTATGTGTATCTACGCCAATCTTCTTGAAGAAATCCATGCTGTTTGTCGGTGTCGCCAAAAATGTCACGGCATCACCGCCCCGCATAATAAAGGAACCATCCGGGATAATCAGGTTTCCATCCCGCTCGACACCACACACCAGCATATCGCAGTTTAACTCATGCATCGCTGAAATCGGCTTATCATGCAGCAGATTTTCCTTCGGAATCTTGAACTTGACAAGCTCCGCATGTCCACGTGCAAAGGAGTTGATCTCCAGTGCCGATGGCAGACGCAGCAGACGCGCAATCTCACGTGCAGTCTCTAACTCCGGATTGATGATCAGCGAAAGTCCAAGCTGGTTTCGAAGATACGAAAGCTCCATACTGTAATCCGGATTGCGCACACGTGCGATCGTAGCACAGTCACCGACCTTTTTCGCAATCGTACAGCTGAGCAGATTCAGCTCGTCACTTTCCGTCACGGCAATCAGAACGTCCGCAGCCTGTATGCCCGCCTCAATCTGAATACTGTAGCTGGCACCATTTCCAGTAAAGCCCATAACGTCATAGTCCTCGGTAATCCGCTGAACCACTTCGCTTTTCTGATCAATTACGGTTATATCATGTGATTCCTTGCTGAGCTTTTCAACCAGTGTACTTCCAACCTTTCCGCATCCAACGATGATGATGTTCAGGCCCTGTTCCTTTTTCTGTGTTTTCTTTGAAGATTTCATATCCTTTATTATACACTCCCCTGCATGTTTTCCATGCCATTATCTTTCCATAAAATCTGATTTTTTATTATATCACATTTAAGTTGTTACTACAAGGGAATGTCACGCGAAACCGCGTTCCAAAATCCGGTCTGGTCAGCACATCGACCTGCCCATCGTGCGCATCCACAATCCATTTTGCAATGGATAGTCCAAGTCCCGATCCGCCCGTCTCACTGTTGCGTGCCTCGTCTGAACGATAAAACCGCTCGAAGATATGCACGACCTCGGATGCCTGCATACCAATACCTTCATCCTGCACCTGATAATAGACGCCCTGCTCAGACTGCCCGACTGTAAAATGAATCGTATCGCCCTTATTTGAATACTTCGCCGCATTCTGCACGAAAATGCGGATGGACTGCTTGAGCATGGCAACATCTCCGCGCACCATACAGCCCGGACACGCCACAAACTCATACGGATGTGTCTCATCAATCATCATTGACTCCTCATACACCTCCTGCACAAGGTCATTTAAATCCACTTCCACCGGCTTCAATGTATTCCGTCCACTGTCGCCGCGCGCTAAGAACAGAAGCTGTTCGATCAGATCCTTCATATGGTCGGACTCATTCTTCAGTGCTTCGATCGACTCATTTAACACCGCCTCATCTTCTTTGCCCCAGCGGTCGAGCATATTTACATAGCCCTGAATCACAGAGATTGGCGTCCGCAGCTCATGCGACGCATCCGACACGAACCGCGCCTGCTGCCGTTTGCTCTCCTGCATCCGCGCAAGCAGGTTATTCAGCGCCACCTCGATACTCTGCAAATCCTTATCCCCCGTCGATATCCGTATATCATTCGCATCGACAGAAACATTCGAGATTGCCTGTTCCAGATGCTCCAGATTCACCTCATCACCGCTCATATTCGAGAGAGCCTCCGCACGCACAGCAAGATCATTCAGCGGACGCAGCTTCCGTCTGATATTCCGTGTGCCAAAGCCCGCGGAAATAAGCATTATGATTTCCACCGCACCAACGACGATGAGAGGCATTGCCGCATAATCCGCAAAATCACGGATCTGGAAATCCTCTGTGCTCTCACCCACCTGTGTTGTCATCGTCCACGTGGCATACGAATCGCCCGACCATGTAATATGCACCGGCTTCTCCCCAGACATCCAGTCGGCATCTGTCGTGTCAAGCCGCCATACCAGTACCGCCGCGAACAACATTCCAAGTATCACAATATCAAGTCCCAACAACGCAAAAAAGCGCCGGAACCAATATCCGACATGGATCTTCCGGGCGATAGAGGTTGTCTTCCGGTTTGTTCGTTCTTCTCTCATCCAATCACTCCTAAGACTCCTTGATGCAATATCCGACTCCGCGGACTGTCTGGATCAGCTTGATCCCAAAATGATCGTCAATCTTCGTCCGCAGATAGCGCACATACACATCAATGATATTCGTCTCGCCGACATAATCATACCCACAGACTTCATTTAAGAGCTTCTCACGGGTAAGTACAATATTCTTGTTCCGCATCAGTGTATGCAACAGCTCAAACTCACGGTTTGTAAGCTCCACATTTTCTCCCTGCACCGTCACCTCATGCCTGTCTTCGTCCAAGCAGACGCCGAGCACCTCCAGCTTATGCGTCGGTGCATCCTCTGTACGCGCATGCTTCTTTAATGCAACACGGATGCGCGCCAGCAGTTCCTCGATGGCAAACGGCTTCGTAATATAATCATCGGCGCCGGCATCCAGTCCCGCTACCTTATCCATCACAGCATCGCGTGCCGTGAGCATGATGACCGGCGTGTCCTTCTCCTGCCGGAGTCTGCGCAGCACTTCCATGCCATTTAATCCCGGCAGCATCACGTCGAGCAAAATCAGGTCAAACGAACCGGAGAGGGCTTTATCCAAGCCCTCTCTGCCATCTGCCGCCTTCTCGACTTCATCTCCTTCATGTTTTAATTCCAGCTCGACGAAACGGGCAATGCCCGCTTCATCTTCAATGATCAAAATCTTGCTCATATCGTCTCCTATGATTTTTACTTCTTGATGTCATCTTTTACATTTGCACAGGCATCGGATGCCTTGTCACACGCGTTGTTGATATCCTGGACTGTTTTCGCGTCACCTTCAAAATGGTAACGGCAGTCACAGAATAGTCCGATAATCAAAAGTGGTACGCAGATCCAGAATGCAAAGATCAAAAGCAGTATGAATATAATGATCGGCATCCGCATAAACCGCTCGCCCTTCCGCTCAATGATGAAGTTTTTCTCACAGCCTTTCTTGATGATGTCACCAACCCATGCGAAAAACTCATCCATACGCTCGCCAAATGTTTTCTTCTTGCAGGACTGCTCGTAGGCAGCCTGTGCCTGTGCCAGCTCATTTGATGTCTCCTGTGGTGTGGTTGTGTAGGTTTCAACCTCCGGTGCCTTGATCTTTCCAAGCTTCTCTAAATACACGATCGCATCGAGCATATCATAATTACATGCTTCCAGTGCGCCCTTGGCATCCTCATAGCTGACACCTGTTTTCTCTCTGATTTTTTCTACCTTTTCTAACTGATCCATATCTGATATCCTCCATTTTCTATAACAGCTGTTTTGTGATTTGTTCTTTGCTGTTCTTGATTGTGTCTTTATCTTACGGCACCAAAATTAATCTATAAGGTAGGAAAGATTAAAATCAGATTAAAATTTCTATTATTTTCCATATGTCTATCTGCACTTCTTCCTGTTCACATACTAACACAAGTGTATGCGTATGTTCATCTATTTTCTTCAAAATCCCGGTGTCCTTCACATAGGCACCACCTTCTTTTTTTGCGTCTTTTACAAAATGTACAACCGACACTTCCGTATCCTTGTGCTCCGCTAACCATTGCAGCTTCCGGTTTAGTTCCGCAACCTCATACTCATCGAGTTCAATTTCTTCCTCTGTCAGCCGCGCTGTCTCTCGCACCGCTTCATCATGTCCTGTAAGTGCCGCAAATGGGGCAAACTGCGCCGCACGCATCATCCGGTTCATCGGCGGATGCTTCTTCGACACCGGACGCTCCCGGTCAATAATGTCACTGTAATCCCGTCTCACGCCTTATGCCCTCCAATCTGATTATTCCTGTCGCGCGCCGTCGCGCCCTCCCGGAAATTCATCCCCCGGAGAACTGCATTTTTGCCGTATTTATGTTTGATAGCAAGCAACGCCTGCTGGATCTGTGCTTCTTTTTCCTCTTTTTCTTTCTCTGCTTCCTTCTCCTTTTCCAACGCTGCATAATCGGTAAATAAATCAAGCTGCTCGAATCCGGAAGTCTCTTCCTTTACGTCTTCCTTTCGGATCACATGATTGGCTACCACATACATCCGACGCACAAGCAGATGCTCATCCACGATCCGGTCATATAAGCGAAGCACGGCTGCCTCGATCTTATTTGTGGAAGACGAATATCCATCCAGATTCTCCGTACCGTGTGCATGCTTCGGCACCTTCCGTCCATAACGGTCACTCGTCACCTCACCATGATATCCATTTGCCCCCGCAGACAGATTCTCGATATCATAGCCGACGGTCAATACCATCTGATTTGTAACAAGTCCCTTTTCGACCAAGTCCAGCACCAGTCCCTCCGTCATTTCCTGCACGACCACGCGCGCTTTCTCACACGTATACGGACATTGCAGCACCTGTCCCGAACTGATGCTGTTACTCTCCGGACGGTATGCCTTGATCTCCGCGATCGTACATGGTTCATACCCCCATGCATGATCGATCAGCAGCTCTGCATTCACACCAAACAATTTATATAAAAGTTCTTCGTTATAATAATCATTTTCTCCGCCCAGTGAACACCGCGCGATATCTCCCATTGTGTACAGGTTCTGTGCATGCAGCTTCTTCTGATAGCCGGCTCCGACACGCCAGAAATCCGTCAGTGGCTCATGGTTCCACAGCAGTTCCCGGTAACTTCGCTCATCAAGCTCTGCGATCCGTGCCCCGCGCTCATCCGGCTGCATGTGCTTCGCTTCGATATCCATCGCGATCTTTGCCAGATACAGATTCGTTCCAATCCCCGCCGTAGCAGTAATGCCAGTCGTGTCATAGACATCGCACACCATCGTCTCGGCAAGCTGCCTGGCAGTCATATGATACGTATGCAGATATGCTGTCGCATCAATAAACACCTCGTCCACCGAGTAGACATGCATATCCTCCGGTGCCACATATTTCAGGTAGATATCGTAAATGCGCGTACTGTATTCCATGTAATATGCCATCCGTGGCTTTGCCACAATATAGTCCAGTGCCAGCCTTGGATCCGCTTTCACCTTCGGATTCTCATACGACGATCCGGCAAATTCCCGTCCCGGTGCAAATGCCAGTCTCTGACGGTTGATCTCTTTTACCCGCTGCACCACCTCGAACAAGCGCGCCCGTCCCGATATCCCATACGATTTCAGCGATGGCGAAACAGCCAGACAGATCGTCTTCTCTGTCCGGCTCTCATCTGCTACAACGAGGTTCGTTGTGAGCGGATTTAATCCCCGCTCCACGCACTCTACCGATGCGTAAAAGGATTTCAGATCAATTGCTATATACTGCCGCATACCATCACTCCATATAGATAAATCATTCGCTCTTTTTACATACTATTTTTATTTTAGTATAGAACATATGTTTTGTAAATGGAAAATGTTTGAAATTTATACAAAATATAAATATTTATTTTGCAACTTCGTTACACTTTTGATGCAACTTTGATGCAATTATTTGGTATGTTATGTTAACAGGGGTATTTAAGGTGTTTGGACACATATTTTTAGGAAAGACAGGGAGATAAATGAACGTAAAAATAGACTCAAGAAAAATCGAAAAAGGGGACACATTTGTAGCACTGCGCGGCATCGACCACGACGGACACGCCTATATCAGACAGGCAATTGAAAATGGCGCAGCGAAGATCATCTGTGAGGAAGGAAGCTACGAGGCGGAAACCTGTATCGTCGAAAATACCAGAGCTTATCTGGTCAATTATTTAAAAGACACTTACTACGAAGAAATCAGCAAGCTCAAGCTGATCGGCATCACTGGCACGAACGGAAAAACTACATCGGCATTTCTGCTTCACCAGATGTTAAATAAGCTTGGCAGAAAATGTGGTTACATCGGCACGATTGGCTTCTACGTCGGCGAGAAGATCCGCAGTCTCGCGAACACCACACCCGATATTTATGATCTGTACGCAATTCTGCTGCAATGCCTGTCACTCGGCTGTGAGTATGTTGTCATGGAAGTGAGCAGCCAGGGGCTTGCGAACCACCGCGTCGAGACGCTGCAGTTTGACTACGCAGTCTTTACGAATCTAACGCAGGATCATCTGGATTTTCATAAGACGATGGAACGCTACGCTCTTGCCAAGCAGGAATTATTCCGCATGCTGAAACCATCCGGCAAAGCGATCATCAACTACGACGATTCCTATAAACACTATTTTCTACTTGAAGGAAATGAGAATGTGACCTTTGGTTTTACCGGTGGAGATTTCAAAGTAACTTTAGATGCCGCAGACAAGCAGCATACAGAATTCTCGGTACAGTGCCCTGCATTTACGCAGGACTTCTCAACCAATCTGATCGGCACCTACAATATCTACAATCTGATGGCTTCCGATGTAATTCTGACACTGGAGCAGTTTGACAGTGCCACCATCGCGCAGGCAGCCACAACGCTTACGCTTCCGAAGGGCAGAACCGAATGCATACACGCAGGAAGCAATCTGATTGTAGTAGACTACGCGCATACCCCAGATGCCATGAGCAAGGTTCTGACCGCTGCACGTGCACTTACCTCCGGCAGCATCTATGTCGTATTTGGCTGCACCGGCGACAGAGACCGGGACAAACGTGCGAAGATGTCCGCGATTGCCTGTGAACATGCCAACTACGTCATAATGACACACGATGATCCACACAACGAAGATCAGACACAGATCTACCATGATATGACGTCAGGACTTTCCTACGACAATTATGAGATTGTGCATGACCGGAAAGGTGCCATCCAAAAAGGAATCTCCTTGTTACACACAGATGATATTCTTCTCATCTTAGGAAAAGGGCACGAAGAATTTATTGTTTATCGTGATAAACGGATTCCGTTCAACGATATGCATGTCTCACGGCAATGTCTGTCTGAACGGAGGACTCCCACCGCAGCAATCATCTGTCAATCCGCCTGACAACAAATCTCCTATATCCTAAACGATAAAAGGGCGACCACCATATTGGCGGTCGCCCAACAAGAGAGGAGAAACAAAAAATCATCTGACTAACTATCTTAATTATCCTTCAATTGCGATGAATCGACTCTGTTCTACCTGTGGCTTTGCCTCTTTCTTCGGTACAGAAATCTTCAAGACGCCATCCTCGAATTTTGCCTTGATGTCATCCTGTGTGATCGCATCGCCCACATAGAAGGATCTGTTACAGGAACCTTCATAACGTTCCTTACGGATGTATTTGCCCTTAGCATCCTTCTCGTCATTGGACTTCTTCGTAGAAGCCTTAATGGTCAGGTAACCATCCTTCACTTCACCGGTTACATCTTCCTTTTTGAATCCTGGAAGGTTCATATCAATCTCGTAACCGTCTTCTTTCTCGAACACATCGGTACTCATCAGCTTCTGTGCCGGTGCATCATACTTGTAAACTCCAAAACTTGGTGCATCAAAGAAATCATCCATAAAACTATTCGTAAATAAACTTGGCATTAACATAAGCCATACCTCCTTTTATATCTCACATCATCTATTTTTATTTGAACATTGTATCTTGAGTGTTTCCACTCTTCGGACTCCCTTCTCTAGGTCTTCCCTCATGTTCTATGTGTACTATAACATACTTATCAGCACTCGTCAATAGCGAGTGCTAATAAAAATTGTGAAAAAAGTGTGAAGTCTTGATTTCTATTTTCAAGACTCCACACTTAGCAGTTATTTTATAGACTATTTCAGGTACTGCTTCAGCAGTTTATTCATCTTCTGGAAATCAATTGGCTTCACAATATGCCCGTTCATGCCCGCTTCGAGACATTTCTTCTCATCTTCCTTGAATGCATTCGCGGTCATCGCAATGATCGGAATCGTCTGCGCAATCTCAGCATTTAACGCATTGTCCTCGACCAACAGGAAATGCCGTATCATCCAGTCGAACCAGATTCAGTGAATCATCGCCATTCCGTAGTCCCGCAATAAAATCATCGATATCCTGAATCATGTTGTCTTCCTGATTCCCGGTAATCTCCAGCTTCACGATTCGTTGTGTCTTGCCCCGCACAAGTCCCGCGTAGTTGACGACACGTCCTGTTCCCTGAATACTCGATACGATCTGCATCATGATTATAATTAAAACAACCAATACCGCAGCTAACACCGCGATACCCGTCTGTACAAAATTCGATTTTCTCTTTTTTGCATTTCCGTCATGCATCGGATCTTCCTCCTGAAAACAGTGTACGCCGGAATTACACCACACTACGCGGAAACTGTCGATTTCGTTGTTCACATTTACACAAAAACAGGTGTACCGCAACGATACGGCACACCTGTTGAAAAATCATAGTATTTACTTAAACTGATTCTGCTCCGCATGACGCTTAAAGAAGTCCCTTGTCTCCTTCACAACGACCCCACTCAAGGCGAAAATCGCAATCATGTTTGGAATCGCCATCAATCCGTTGAAAATATCTGCAATCGTCCATACTGCCTTCACTGTCATGTATGGTCCGATAAATACCGCCAGGATATACAGCCAACGATATACAAGAATCGCCTTCTTGTTCTTGCCTGACAAATATTCCAGACAACGCTCGGAATAGTAATCCCATCCTAGAATTGTCGTAAATGCGAAGAATACCAGACACAGCATCAGCAGGAATGCAGCTGCCTGTTCTGAGATTGGAAGTCCCTTCTGGAATGCATACGTCGTTACCTGTACGCCCTCCAAGCCTTCCTGCTCCCATGCACCTGTCAGCACAATAGAAAGTCCTGTCATTGTACAAATAATAATTGTGTCAATAAATGTACCGGTCATAGAAACCAGGCCCTGACGTACCGGCTCCTTCGTCTTTGCGGCTGCTGCAGCAATTGGAGCGGAACCAAGTCCGGACTCATTTGAGAAGATACCTCTTGCAACACCCTTCTGCATTGCAACGATCATAGTTCCAACCGCACCACCGGTCACTGCCTTTGGATTGAATGCCCCCTTCACGATTGTCACAAACGCATCCGGAACCTCCTTGATATTGCAGATCAGAAGCACCAGACAGGTCAAAACATACAGCACCGCCATGAAAGGAACGACAATCTGCGATACATTTGCAATACGCTGGATACCTCCAATCAGCACAAGTGCCACGCAGACACTCAGAACCAGAGATGCGATTACAACTGTCCATGAATATGTACCGATTCCGGGAATCTCTACACTCCACGATTCATTCGGATCAAAAAATTCCTCTACCGCTGAAGAAATACCATTGACCTGCGAGAACGTTCCAATACCGAACAGACCTACACAGATGCCGAAGAATGCAAAAATCTTCGCAAGCCATTTCCAGCCTTTTCCCATACCTTTCTCGATATAGTAAAACGGTCCACCCAGTGCATGATTGTCTTCATCAACTACACGATACTTAACTGCAAGTAATCCCTCTGCATACTTGGTTGCCATTCCAAAAAATGCTGCAAGTATCATCCAGAACAGGGCACCCGGACCACCGGCTCCGATTGCAGTTGCAACGCCGACGATATTTCCAGTTCCGATTGTCGCCGAAAGGGCTGTACAAAGTGCTCCGAACGAGGTTACCTCTCCTTCGCCCTCTTCCTCATTCTTTACCATCCATTTCAGTGCAAGTGGCAGTTTACGAACCTGCAACACACCCATACGGACAGTCAGAAGGATACCACCAGCAATGATCAACACCATAAGCGGCGGGCCCCAGACAAAGTCATCTACCTTTGCTAAAAAGTCATTGATTGCTTCCCACATGTTTTCTACTCTCCTTTGTTTTATTCACATGCATCTGCCATAAATATCAGTTTTATGACAAACGATGTTTCCATATTACACAGTTTTCCAGCTTTTGACAACATTTTTTCTTTAAATAATGAGGTTTTTTTACTATTTTCATATTAAATATATGGGGTATACTAGAGTTTATGATATAATTTTTATGTCCAAACATGGATTTTAAAAAAGAAAGGAAGGCATTTTTATGAATCTTATTAAAAATATTACGAAATCAGAAGTGCATGTATTGAAGGATCAGGTTGCTTATCAGGAGGGACAGGTTGTCAGCAAGACACTCGCCCAGAATGATACTGTATCTATCACATTATTCGCCTTTGACAAGGACGAGGAGATCAGCACACATGAGTCCGGCGGCGATGCATTTGTTACCTGCTTAGATGGTGTCGGCAAAATCACAATCGATGGTGTTGAATATATCCTGCACGAGGGCGAATCCATTGTAATGCCGGCCAAACATCCACATGCAGTCTATGGTGCAGAACAGTTCAAGATGCTGTTGGTTGTTGTATTTTAATCAATTTTAATCAGAATGTTAAAAAGCCGCCGAGCCGGGAATCCAAGTCCCAGTCCGACGACTTTTTTCTTTCTTCTATTCTATATATCGGCAGATTTCTATTACTGCTTTACATTAAATGCTTTCATACCCGGATATACAGCGCTTGCGCCAAGCTCTTCCTCGATACGGAGCAACTGGTTGTACTTTGCAACACGCTCAGAACGAGAAGGTGCACCTGTCTTGATCTGACATGTATTAAGTGCAACTGCAAGGTCTGCAATCGTTGTATCTGCAGTCTCACCAGATCTGTGTGAACTGATTGCTGTGTAACCAGCCTTGTGTGCCATCTTGATTGCTTCCAATGTCTCAGAAACAGATCCAATCTGATTTAACTTAATCAGGATTGCATTTCCGGCACCAAGCTCAATTCCCTTTGCCAGTCTCTCTGTATTTGTTACGAACAGGTCATCACCAACAAGCTGAACCTTGCCGCCAAGTCTTGCAGTCAGCTTCTGCCAGCCTTCCCAATCCTCTTCGTCCAGACCATCCTCGATTGAGATGATTGGATACTTCTCGCAAAGTGCTGCCCAGTGCTCGATCAACTGCTCAGCAGTATACTCTGTACCAGCCTTCGGAAGCTTGTAGTAGCCCTTTCCTTTTTCGCTCTTCCACTCAGAAGAAGCTGCATCCATAGCGATCTTGAAATCCTTGCCCGGCTCATAACCTGCTCTCTTTACAGCTTCGAGAATTGTCTCGATTGCTTCCTCATCAGACTTCAAAGCAGGGGCAAATCCACCCTCATCACCAACGGATGTTGCAAGTCCGCGCTCTTTCAGGATTGCTGCCAATGCATGGAATACTTCTGCACACCAACGCAGACACTCTTTGAAAGATGGAGCACCAACCGGCATGATCATGAACTCCTGTACATCAAGTCCAGAAGAAAGTGCATGACATCCACCGTTTACGATGTTCATCATTGGAACTGGCATACGATTTCCAGATACACCACCAAGGAAACGATACAGAGGAATGTCAAGGGATGTTGCTGCTGCACGGCAACATGCGATAGATACTGCAAGAATCGCATTGGCACCAAGCTTAGACTTGTCCTTTGTTCCATCTGCCTTAATCATAGCCTGATCAACGGCATAGATATCAGATGCATCCATACCCTCGATTGCATCATTGATAATTGTATTGATATTTTCAACTGCCTTTGTTACACCCTTGCCAAGATAACGGCTCTTATCGCCATCACGAAGCTCCAGTGCCTCGAATTCTCCAGTGGATGCACCACTTGGTGCAGTACCTCTGCCGATAGTTCCATCTGTCAGATAAACCTCTGCCTCTACAGTTGGATTTCCTCTGGAATCCAAGATCTCACGGCCAATAACTTTTTCAATTTCTAAATAATCCATTGTTATGTACTCCTTTCAATTTGCATTTTTACGGAGTCTCTTGCTTCTGACGGTCTCTCCTCGTTCAGAAGCAGGAGTTCCGAAATGATTTACACGCGCTAGGTTAGCCAGACCTAACTATAAGTTAGTATATACTAACCTCATTTAAAATGCAAGCGTATTTTCCATTTCTTTCTGATATAAAGACAAAGAGACCTTTATCACGCAACCTATGCGCAATAAAGGTCTCTTTGTCTTTATATTATTACGTTAATATCTTCTTAGATGTTAAGCAGATCGCTGAATACCTTCAACGCGCCATCTGTCTCGTGTGCAAGTACCTTCTTTGCAAGTACCTTACCGAGCTGAACACCTTCCTGATCGAAGCTGTTGATGTTCCACAGGAATCCCTGGAACATAACCTTGTTCTCAAAGTGTGCAAGCAGTGCACCAAGTGTCTCTGGATCAAGCTGCTCACCGATAACGATAGAAGATGGACGGCCACCCTTGAAGTTCTTGTTGCTGTTCTCATCCTTCTTACCACATGCAAATGCTACGATCTGTGCAGCAACATTTGCGCAGAGCTTCTTCTGGCTTGTACTTCCCTGAATCTCTACATCCATGCCAATCTGGCTGTTCTTGAATGCGATAAACTGCAATGGAACAATATCTGTTCCCTGATGTAACAACTGATAGAAGGAATGCTGTCCGTTTGTTCCCGGCTCACCGAAGAGAACTGGACCTGTTGGGTAATCAACCGGCTCACCAAAACGGTTTACAGACTTACCATTGGACTCCATATCAAGCTGCTGCAGATGTGCAGGGAAACGGCTCAGTGCCTGTGAGTATGGAAGAACAGTTGTTGCAGGGTAACCAAGTACGTTACGCTCGTACACACCGATCAACGCATCAAGCATAGCCGGGTTCTTCATAATATCTGTATTCTTTGCTGTCTCATCTTCTGCTGCTGCACCATTTAAGAAACGTGCAAATACATCCGGACCAAATGCCAGTGAAAGTACGGCACCACCAACGGCTGATGTAGAAGAATAACGACCGCCGATATAATCATCCATAAAGAATGCTGCAAGGTAATCATCGCTCTTTGCAAGTGGAGATGTCTCACTTGTAACTGCGATCATATGCTTTGAAGCATCCAGACCTGCCTTTGCAAGCGCATCCTTCACGAAAGACTCATTTGTAAGTGTCTCCAATGTTGTACCAGACTTTGATACAAGTACGAAGATTGCATGTGCTACATCTGTAGATGCAAGAACTGCTGCCGCATCATCCGGATCAACGTTGCTGATGAACTTTGCATCCATCTTGAATGTGCCGTTCTTCTTTGCCCAGTTCTCCAGTGCCAGATACATTGCACGAGGACCAAGGTCACTACCACCGATACCGATCTGTACAACAGTTGTGAACTTCTCACCGGCTGCGTTTGTGATCTCGCCATTGTGTACCTTATTTGCAAACTCCGCAATACGGTTCTGCTGCTCTACATAGAATGTCCTCTTGTCTACGCCATCTGCCTTGACTGGATCGCCAAGCTGACCACGTGTCATCTGATGAAGAACCAGACGGTTCTCTCCTGTATTGATAACGGCACCATTGTAAAGCTCTTTGAACTTGTCAACAAGCTCTGCTTCCTTGGCAAGGGCTGCAAGCTTCTCCAAAACTGTGTCATCCACTTCCTTTGCAGCGAAGTTGTAAGTAAGCTTCTCTGCCATTGGTACGCTGTAGTTCTTCGCACGGTCTGCACCGCTCTCACCAGCCATAACAGTTGTGAGATCTACACTGCCCTTACATGCCTCAAGTGCCTTGTAAGAATCCAAAGTATCAAGATTTTTCCAATTTGTCATTTTTCTTTCCTCCGTAATCTATTTGGCGCAAGACGCCAGCTCATTTTATTATAACCTCTTCGACAGGATTTGTCACTTGTTTTATTCTCTCAAATCGTCCTCTCAATTCACGTTTATAAACTTTAACAAACCTTAAAGAATTTTTATTCAAATATATGATATAAATGGAGCTTATCTGGAGATTGCAGGCATGTCTGAAGGAGTATGCAAAGCTTCGTTACAAAACATCCTATGGGCTGCCAAAGGGACGGAAACGTATGGCTCGTGTCACAAGATTATTAACCATGTCGGATAAATTACTTGAATATCAGGATATGTTTGCGTGGAAGGAAGATAATGATCGTGCACGGCATTTCCTTGAAAACGAAGCCCGAACCTACGAAAAAGATAAGTTTAACGAATGCATCGAGGAATTCAACAGAGCGAAAATAACACAGTTCCAGCTCGATGAACGCTGTCCGCAGGCTCTGCTTCCATATAAGCGGGATAAACAGAATTTATCTAAAGCAGAGTCTTCTCGAATTTACAGAGGCAGACCTCTCAAAAGAAAATATTTTTAAATTCCGAAAAGACTTGTACAGCAAAAACGCTCTTTTATCGAACAGATCTGTTTTATGTGACCTTATTTCGGAAGTGGCAGCTCGGATGGGTGATCATCCGGATCCATTGCTTCGTTATATGTCTCACCGGCTTGCTGACCCACGCCGTTCGCTAATGAACACTGCTTATGAGTTACACATGCAGTCTTTAGGTATTGACATTAAGAGTGATTGCAAATTCACCAAGGATATTCCCGAGGCTATGATAGATGCTCAGCTTCTATCAGCTAAGGCTGCCTACGCAACCCGTACTCCATTGAATGAGGAGCTTGCTGAATATGTTACCGGTCCAAACGAATATTGGAAATAAAATGAGCGTCTCGCTTCCCTTATGCTTCCTTATGCGCTGGATAAAGGACAGGTTCTCGAGAAATATACGAAAAATTTTGAGTATAATGAGAAAATGGTGACGCTTCTTCATAACGCTGAAGCAGAGGATCGAATCGCAGCTCTTGCTTCCGTTGATTACATACATGCTAAATATAATTGACAGACCTGCTGACACGTATCTCTCTTCTGCAAAGATTTTATCGTGCCAGCCACGGCTATGGTCATGACGGAGAATATCTGGAAAATGATGATGCAGTCGGAGATGCAATTTCAGTTAAAGATGCTGCAAAGGAAAGTTATGCTTCGACATTAACCATACTGGTTGAAGAGATGAATAAAGAAAAAGCAGCAAATAACGGCTCGATGTTCCAGATGAACCAGGGAATTGAAGAGCAATTAAAACAGCTGTGCCAGGGCAAAGGACTTATATAAATAGTAAAATGGCTACAATCCCTGTAAACATAGGGATGTAGCCATTTTCTTTTTCGGCATCATCTGCGATTTTAATGTTCGTGTTCTGCGTCAAAGATTTCATCCAGCACCTTTGCGATTGCCGTAATACTGACCGGCTTGCTGATATACCCATCCATACCTGCCTCATACGATTTTCTCTTATCTTCTTCAAAGGCATTGGCTGTCATAGCCACTATCGGAATGGCCGCTTTTTTATTATCCGGGAGAGCTCTGATCTCTCTAGTGGCGGTATAACCATCCATCTTCGGCATCTGAATATCCATAAAAATCAAATCATATTTATCCGATGGCTGCTGATTGATGGTGGAAACCGCAACATCGCCATCATTTACACTGTCTACGAGCATGCCGGTTTCTTCCAGAAGTGAAATGGCAATCTCCCGGTTTAATTCATTATCTTCAACCAAAAGTGCTCTCCTGCCACTATAATCATAAGTCTTTTTCTTCTCTTTTTCACCCGGCAATGCCGCAGCCGACTCATTCTTGACAATTTCACCAGCAAGCCGCAGGTTCATTGTAACTGTAAACAAAGAGCCTTTTCCTTCTTCACTTTCCACTCGTATATCACCGCCCATCATATCCACGATATTCCTGGTAATTGCCATACCAAGTCCCGAGCCCTGAATACCGCTGACCGTAGAACTATATTCTCTGGAGAACGTCTCGAAAATGTGTCCGAGGTATTCCTGTGTCATACCAATACCATTATCCCTTACAGAAAACTCATAGGTTGCATAATTCTTCAAGCTACAGGGCTTCTCTATAAGGCGAATAATGATATCTCCGCCGGATTGTGTAAATTTGATCGCATTTCCAACGATATTAAGCAGCACCTGATTCAGTCGAATCTTGTCCGTGAGTACATCTTCATGAATCACCTTCAGTATATCAACAGAAAGCTTCTGGTTCTTAGAATTAACAAGGCCTTGGAGCATGGTGCATAAATCATGCAACAAACCGGGAATATGAACAGCCGTCTCCTTCAGTTTCACCTTGCCGCTCTCTATGTGGCTCATATCAAGGATATCATTAATCAAACCCAGCAGGTGTGTGCTGGAGGTATTGATCTTATCAAGGTAATCTTGTACCTGTATCCGATCATCAATGTGTGTCTGTGCCAAAGCCGTAAATCCAATGATAGCATTCATCGGTGTACGTATATCATGGGACATATTGTTAAGGAACGTAGTCTTCGCCTTGCTTGCCTGCTGTGCTGCTACCAAAGCATGTGTCAGAGCCTCCTGTTGTTCCAGATCCCGCACCTTCTCTTCTGTGACATCACGGGCAACATAAAGAATTTCCCTTGCAACACCCTCGTTATCTCTTCGCTTTACAACAATGCGCGCCTGTATCCACTGTCCCGCAGGAGCTTTATAGTCCATCGTTATTGTATTAACACCTTTAAGACGTTCCGAAAGCGTATTGAAATCCAAAAATGCACGCACCGAATCACGAAATTCCGGTTCGATAAAGGATGCAATAATCTCATCCTTTACATCATCAAAATTACCGCTTGCCGCTACCACCCTTCTCATAAGAGGCACACAGGTTAATATATCATACCTGCCGGTATCAATATCCGCTCTGAATATCGTAGAATAAATGGTTGACAACGAGGACATAACCTCGCTGTGCTCCTTTTCTTCTCTCAGGTTCGCTTCTATCAGTTCTTTTTCCTTCTTTTCCCGTGCAGTCTGTTCCTCTACGATCGCATCAATGAGCCGGAAGCCTGCAACAATATTTTCCGTATCTCCGACTCGCCTAAAGTCATACTGATAATAATGCTGTACTCCGTCCTCGATATTCCGATATGTACCTACATACTGCTTTTGCTCAGAGAATATTTTCCTAAGATTCTCCATATTGATGGTGTTTTTTATTCTTTCCTTATCATCCGGATGCACCGTTTCACGCACCCATCTATCCACAACATCATCAAACGGAAATATTATTTCAGCAACATCTCTGATTACCCTCACATTGTAGCTGTCTGCAAGCCTTATAACCTTTGCTGTTCCATCTTCCAGATTCGCAACATAGACATTTCTGAAGCTCTGGGATAATGCATTGATAATCGCGACCTGCTCTGCCAGTTCCTCGTCCTTTTTCTTTTGCTCACGGACAACGTCATCAACATCATAGTGATATCCCCGGAGCACAAATCCGCCCTTTACCGGTTTTGCCGTGCCGCCGCAGCGTACATATCTCTCACCCAGAACAGGATGCTTCCAGAGATACGTGTTCTCATCGCTGCCTTTCTTTTTCATTTTCTCAATGCTGTTCACAACTGACTGCCGCGCAGCCGGAACGATGTTTGAAAACCATACATCATAGACCTCTTCCGGTGTCAGATTTCTATCTGTAATACCAAGGAGCTCCAGCATCAGATCATCCACTTCCAGCCTTGGTGCTTTTCCATCTGACAAAATTATGCTCCATGTAGCCATCCGGAATGTTGCAAGAAGCTCATGCATTTCCTCCAGCTTTTTATCTTTTTCTCTTGCCATTTTCTGCAGCTGTTCCTTATCCGAAACGGAATGATCTGCCATATGTGGTTCTTTCGCCATAATGCATACCCCCACAAGTTTCTGTCGTTGCTTAACATGCTCCTCTATCTCCCGATCCAGCTCTCTTACGATTTAATATCTTCTTTTTTTCCGATAACCATTATGCTGACGGCGCCGCCGCTGAGAAGCAAGAATGTCAGCCATAAAGCAAGCTTGCTGCTGTCTCCGGTCTGCGGGGACTTCGCACTGTCATTCACGATAGATGTATTCGTTGTATTTGGCGAGTTCGAGGTCTCCGTCGTCACAGTGAATTTCGCTGTCGCCGTTCCATTCTGAGAGACGATGCCCAAGGTATGCTCACCGACCGAAAGAGTAGCCACATAATCGGCGCTCAGCGTGACGATGGTGCTGCCGGATGCAACCGTATAGTTGCTTTTATCCACTTCTTTTCCGTCCACCTCGACCCGAAGAAAGTCTGCAAATTCCGCATCCGAGGTAAAGGACAAGGAAGCCGTCGTGCCCTGTGTAAGCTTTGCATTGTCGCCCTTGATGATGACAGGAGGTCTCTTCCCTGCAGGATCGTCCTTCCTGTTCACGATCACAGTAAGCGTCGTGCTGTTACCCGCCTTGTCAGTTGCAACGATCGTCTGCGCGCCCTCTGCCGGCTGCAAGGTCAGTTTACCATACTCCAAAGTGACGATCTCGCCGTTCAGGCTAACCTTATCAAGATAACTGTCCGTAATCGTCAGCGTCATGGCATCGTAGTAGGTCTTGCCGTCGTCTGCGCCTGCTATCACGGGAGCGGAAGTATCATAGATTGCGCCATCGGTAGAGAGATACGTCTTATTGCCTGCCTCGTCAGTAATACGAATGTAAACGATAAACCGTCTGCCATCATCCGGCGTAATACAGATACTGTTATCCTCTAGCTTCGTCCACCTGGATGCTGCCTTGACCTCATCCAGTGAAAGGGCAGTTCCGGATTCAATATACTCGATCGTATAAACTCCGGAGAGATTATCCTCCGCAGTGACGAAAACTGTCTGTGCTTCCTTGAAGAACCGTTCAAAGGTAATCTTATCCCCAAAACCGGTCCAGGTATTTTCAGCCATTGTAACCTTTCCCGTCGGAGGAAGGGTGTCCTTCACAGTTACTGCAACCTTTCCGGTAACTGTCTTGTAATTGGAGCTCGCAGGAACAAAGGTATATGTAATCTCATTCTTACCAAGCCCGAGCTTCTGTTCGGTGTCCACAGTCAACGCACCCTCTACGTCCTCATTGTACCGGTTCAATACGATGGCTGAAATATCCAGCGTATTATAAACCACATCTGCGGATACTTCGCCAATCTCGGGATCCTTCTTGTTGATCTCATAGGTCTTGGTAACCGTGCCGATATATTCGCCCTTACCGGTAATCTTCATGGTAATCGTGCCTGCATCCCAAAAGCCGCTTCCGCTTTTTCCGTCGGACCGGCTGAGGCTGACGCTATAATCGGTATCCTTGATCAGGAGGGTTCCGTTGTACGCTACACCCGCCACGTCAGAGGCTTCGCCATAAGCAAAACCACCATCGGGAATACCAGTGAGTGACACGTTACTATTGGTTAGGGCAGTCTTGCCGGAAACCGTAACGCCGTCCAGCGTCAACCCCTTATCGATAATTGTGCCGTTATTAGTGATTTCCACTGTGTGCCACTCCCTATCGTTTTCTACAGTTACATTCTCGAAGGTAATCACTGCATTTTCTGCAATGGAAGCGTTAAATAACAGCCGAATGGTACCATTTTTGATGGTCAGGCTATTCTGCAGATATAAATCATCAGCGCATATGCTATATCCATTCAGGTTCAGTACACTGTTCTGCGGAATACTGCCACGATCCAAATTAAAATTATCGTTATATATGGTCAGTGTTCCGCCGGAGCTTTGCCAGGCATCCATCGCCTTGTCTCTCTCACTATAGTATGTTACCTTATCGTCTGCACCGGTGATAGACGCTACGATATCTGCATAATTGGCAGTCACGATAACGCAGCCAGCCGGCATAGTAAAGGTCGTCTTCGACTGGGATTGATCTGCCAATTCGACAGACCCCAGCTCCACGCTCCAGCCGGCAAACAGCTTTCCGCTTTCCGGTTCCGCTGCCTTAATCTGAACAGTAACGCCCTCTGCATAAATGCCTGTGCCACTTCCACCATTCACTGTCACATACTGCTCATATTTCTTGCCTGTACCGCTTATATCGGAAGGCAGTCCGCCCTTGTTGTAGATCGTGCCCTCGTTCACCACCGTGCCAGAGATCGTGCCGTCATTCACTAAGATGCCCTCGTTGGTCAGGGTCGTTCCCTCTGTAAGTGTCAGAGTGGCGCCATTCTTCACGGTCAGAGTTCCATCGTTTGCAATGTTCAAATTCTGACTCAGACTATAATTACTGTAGACCGTATAATTCTTCCCTCCATCGGTAGATACCAGACCTCCGGTAGGGGTACTGCCACTGCAAGAATTGGCAACCACCATACCGCCTTTGATATCTGCATTTCCCGATCCTCCATAGCTGTTGGCTCCAATACCGGGTTTTCCGTTCGCCCTGATATTACCATCGTTAATCACAATGTTCCATGTTGCCCCCCCTTCAGAGGCTCCGATTCCTGCGGCATTCCAGGTACCGGCGGCATCGATAATGCCTCCATTGATGGTGATGTTGTGGACATCTCCGCGACTACCACCTCCACCAATAGCTGCAGCATCTGACCCGCCAACTACCTTCAGAGATCCGCTGCCGTTGATGATCAAATTCGCCGCCTGGGAGCTGTCTGCCTGCTGCCCTCTTGTTTTATGAATGGCTGCCTTTTTAGCGGTGTTGGAAATCAGAGTGTTACTGCCGCTTAAGGTAAGTGTCACCGTAGTGTCGCTATAATCACGAATCTCAATAGGTGCCCCGGCACCGGTAGAGATATTTACCCCATCCAGTATCACGGTTGCCACGCCTTGAATGTAAATCCGCTGGGAAGTGGCAGTATCCCTGTCTTTGTTGGATACTGTGACAGTTCCTCCGGTGATGGTGAGAACCCCACTTGTCTCATCCCATGAATAGGCCGCATCGTTACTTGTTACATTAAAATCACAGGTGCTCATAGAATCCGCGCTTTCCTCCCCGTCCGTCTGAGCAAAAGCATTCACAGGCATTAGCCCCAGCACCATGACCATCGCGAGAAGAATGCTCATTCCAAGCTTTTTCATTCTTTTCATCATTTCCCTCCATAGCTTCATTTTTGTCCAAAAAACCTCTTTTGTCCAATTATATTTTATTGGAAACAAAAAAGCAACCCTTACGGCGGTGGCTGGTTTTGCCTCCGGTTCGAAATCTAATAACAGCTGAAATCACAACCACCCTTCCAAAGGGTGGTTTGCTCTAGCCCTATAAGGGCTTGTTACCGGCCAGCGCCTAAAGACGCTGGCTTTCACTTTGTTCAAGCCATCTTGCCTTTGCCGCTTTTGCCACCCCTTGAAGGGGTATGCGATACAATTCTTTTAGTGCATCTGACGATATAATAGATAAATCTTTGACAGCTATCTGTTTATCAGATGATTCTTTTATTTTCTTTGCCAAATTGGCTATTTTATTCACTTTTATTCATCAAAGAAAATATTATATCCGCGAATCTGTCATAAAGCTTATCAAAGAACAATAAGAACTGGTACACATTATCCCCGGATATCTTTTCCTGCCTGATATTATACAGCCTTGTCTCTACTGCTTCCATTGCTGTTTCAATTTCCTTTATCTCGTCATAGAGCTTGTCAAGACGCATCTGCATGTCCTCATACTTCTTATCGTAATGTTTGTCTGATACGGATAAGTTATCCATCTGATTTGCCAGCTTATTCTTGGCACCGGTCACCTGCTTCAATCGTTCCTGTAAACCTGTATGCTCCCTATCAAGCTCCTGCGTATCAATGCTGTTGCCGATATGCTTTTGAATCTCTTCCTTGAATTTTGGATTATTCACAAGCTTGCGGATCACTTCTTCCACCGCCGCATTGATTTTATCCTCATCCACAAGGTGTTCCAGACACGGCTGACGAATGGCTTGATGAGTTTAGCACATTTTCCATTTATCAGGTGCTGCCGAAGATCATCGAGCTTTGGGGGCTGAATGTGCAGACGCAGGTGGAGTCTAAAAAAAACTTCGAGCAACAGACCTGGAAATGACCACCCCTCTCCTACTTCTAAGAGCAGTACAGCTTGGTGTGCATATCTGTGAGATGGATCTGCTTACGATAGGTACGCTCCTTGATATGTACAGCGAGATGAAGCGAGACGATGAGCCGCATGCAGCACTTGCACTTGCAAGCCAGGAAGATTTTGATATGTTCTAAACATTTTTAATGACAGTGTGTTGACAATAGCAACATCATTGAGTATACTGTTGTTGAATGGAGGTGTTGTATATGGCAACGACTAATTTAAACATTAGGACAGAAAAGGTCGTTAAAGATCAGGCAGAGGAAATATTCAATGAACTCG
>CAVKUW010000011.1:0-2162 GCA_963659815.1 Butyricicoccaceae bacterium | reverse complement strand
CTGCCATTGCATTTACTGTCATTCCCATGTTCTTTTGCTCCTTCCTTAGAATCATACGCACTTCCTTGTGCTTTTGGAGATGGAACCCCCATCTCTGTTTATATTATCGGTCATTTACCATGGATTGTTAACAATCTGTCCGTGAATTTATTTCAGGTTTCATTAATGAAATGGGCGAATCCGATAAGTAACGCCCAGTTCGTCACAGATTGCCTGACATTTTGCCTCTTCTTCTCTCGTAATCGTCGTCTCCACGGTACTTAATACCACCTTCGGCACATACCTTTTCGCATCCTTTGCGAACTTCAGCATCGCCTCAAAGGAACCGTCCCCGAATTTACTCCGCACAATCTCCTGATACCGCTTGGCATCCGGTGTGTTCAGACTGATAGAGATTGTGTCGATCAAACCTGCAAACTTCGGTGTGATATCTTCGTTCCAGATCAGATCTCCAAGACCGTTTGTATTGATACGGATTGGCTTATCATAATGTGCTTTCAGATATTTTGCGATCTCAAGCAGTGCATCCAGCCGTTCCGTCGGCTCACCAAATCCACAGAATACGATTTCTTCATACGGCGCAACATCCGTTTTCTCAAACTCTGCAATCACTTCTTCCACACTCGGCTCATGTTCCAGCCACAAAGGCGCATCATTTACCTCTGACACATGATCACGGGTCTGTCGTTCACAGAACGTGCATGCACACGGACAACGATTTGTCAGATTCACATACAATCCGTTATGCACTTTATATAATATCGTCATTGCTTTTCTTACTTCACTACTCATTCTTCTCACCTGTCAATCTCACATTACTTTCAAACATACGGTTAAATCCAAGCCATTCCGTCTTGTCTTCATTCTCCCGGATAATCTCGGTAAATGTCTGCAACTTCGCATCCATATTATCGGCATGTGCGAGTGCCATCGCCTCGATCAATGCCGGTTTCTTCGGTGAACCATATTCCAGTTCCCCGTGATGTGCCAGAATACAGTGCTTCAGCTCATTTGCAAGCTTCGGTGGGAATCCCGGAATCTCACGCACCTTATCTGCAATCATCATCGTACCCATCACAATATGTCCAACCAACTGTCCCTCATCGGTGTAATCGTTCTGTGGGAAATCGGAAATCTCATCAACCTTACCGATGTCGTGGCAAATCGCTGCCGTCACGAGCAGATCGTGATTGACAACCGGATAATTGGCGGCAATATACTCACATAATTTTGCAACTGACAATGAATGCTCCAGCAAACCGCCTATAAATCCATGATGGATGGACTTGGCTGCGGAATGCTTCTTGAATTTCTCCGCAAATGCCTTGTCTTCGACAAAGAACATTTCCAATAGTTTATGTAAATACTGATTTTTTACACCTTGAATCAATCCGAGCAATTCCTGATACATCGTATCAATATCTTTGGTGGAACATGGCATATAATCGGCAACATTGTATTCGCCCTCATCTGCCACGCGTACACGCTTGACATTTAACTGCAATGCGCCATTAAAGCTTGTTACCTGCGCATCAACCCGGATATAATTCATTGCTTCAAAATGTGCAATCGCATTCGAAAGTTCCCAGATCTTCGCATCGACCGTTCCGGTCTTATCCTGAAGCTGCAAAGAGTAATATGTCTTTCCAGCCTTTGTCTTCGCTACCACTTTATTTTTACAGAGATAGATCTCCGATACCATCTCTCCATCACGCAATTCTTTGATATAATTCATGTTTTTTTCCTCCATCCTGCGCTTCACTCTTTCCTATTTATATCACTTATATATGCTTTTCGCAAGGGAGGATTCCTCCTTGTTCTTATCTGACCCTGCAGCAATATCTACCAGTATTTTTCTACGAGCTTCTGCGCTTCGTCCTCGGTTTTATCGTAGGATTCTACAAGATTCTTAATCGCCAGATCTTTTGAACCAACCAGCTTTTTCAAAAGATCTATAACCGTTTTCTCTGCTTTATCCCGTTCTGATTCAATCTTGTCTAATATTTCTTCTGTTTTACTCAATTCTTCCTGTGCTTTATTCAACTTCTCTTCTGCCTGATCCGCCCGTTCCCGTTCTCTCTTCGTATTTGCACGCTCTTCCTGTATATTCATTGGCTCCATATTCTCAAACCAGTTTCCCATGCTCTCGCCTCCGATCATTT
>CAVKUW010000010.1:0-6083 GCA_963659815.1 Butyricicoccaceae bacterium | reverse complement strand
CGGTTAAAATCTGTGAATCCGGAGGAGGATGCAGATGGTTTCATGGAGCTTCGGAATGCCTATGAGGCGGCGATTGCAAGCTGTGACAGGCAGGAGGCGTTGCCGGATGATATGGAGGACGAAGCTTCAGAAGGCATACAGCCGCCACGGACGGAGCTGACCGATAAGTTAGAACAACTATATAATGATTATCCGAACCGTATCCGTGTAGATGCGTGGAGAGAACTGTTTCGTGAGGATGCATTTGTATCGCTTGACACAGAGGCAGAAGCGCTGGAGGAGCTGCTTGTATTTTTGATGGATCATTACCGGATGCCGGATGCAGTTTTTCGTGAGATTGTGGACCGGTTTGACATCGCACTGCGCAAAGAAGATCTGTTAGTGAAATTCCCGGAGGATTATATTTCCTATATTCTTGGGATTGCGGCGCGGAAGCAGGATTGCTTTGCCTATGAATATCTGAACGGCGATTATACATATGCCGATGACTATATTGAGCAGTATCTGAAGATTGAACGGATGGATAAGCAGGATGAGCCGACGCCGGAGAACCGGGCGGCAATCCGGAAGGAATTAGAGCGTCTGAAACAGCTTCCACTTACACATCCACATGGCGATGTGCTGGAGATCTATGTGCAGATGCGGGATACGCATTTGCAGGAAAAGGATGCAGAACAACCATTGCCAAGGGCGGAAGCAGAGGCTGTATATGAGGCACTTTTAAGCAGGATTAATGCGAACCTTGAGCGGTATCCGAAGGATGAGACGACAAAGTTTATCAAGAGCGAGATGCTGTACCGCTTAGAACGATATGATGAGGCGAAGCAGGTTGCAGAGGAGATCCTTGCTGAGAATCCGGATTACGCGGATGCAAAGTATTGCTTAGGGGATATATATTATGCGATGGGAGACTTGGAGAAAGCAAAGGATATCTTCGAGGAGCTGATGCACGATCATTATGGAGATATGGCATATCTTAACCGGCTGCAGCAGGTAAATGAGGCAATCATTGAGAAATGGAAACAGGATGTGGACAAGCATCCGGAAGATCACCAGAAGAAGCTAGATCTGGCGTGGTGCTATTATCAGAATCAGAGGGAGCCGGAAGCACTGGAGGTGTTCGATACTTTTGAGCCGGAGGGCGATGAGATCTTCACCTATTGCAATGCGAAGGGCAGATGTTATCTGGCAACCGGACAGACGGAGAAGGCACTGCCATTGTTCTTAAAATGGAAGAAGGCGATTGAGGATATACAGCCGGAAGAAGGCGGCTATACGGAGGATCAGCAGAAGCGCAGAAAACGGTATCCGTATGCACATACGCTGATCGCGAACTGTTACTATAACCTGAAAGAGTACGAGAAAGCAAAGGAATATATACAGCTTCCAGTCGAGACAGCGCATGAGGAGCAGATTACGGCGCTCATCTTGAATCTCCGTATTCTTTACGAGCTGCGGGAGTATGGAAACTGCATGAAAGCGTGCGATGCGATGTTAGAGCATATTGATTATGAATCTATGGTCTATGAGAATGAGTATTGGGCACATTGCTATCGTGCAAAATGCTGCTATATGTTAGATTATCTGCAGGAATGCATCTATTCGGCAGAGAAGGCAATACGGATCTATCCATATGGTGTGGAGCCGTATATACAGGAGATACTGACCTTCCAGCAGGCAGAACAGTATGAGGATGCCGAACATGTGATGGCACAGTACCGGGAGTTCCGCCCGGAGAGCGATGCGATGGATTATTATGAGGCGTTAAACCTTCGTGCGCAGGAAAAACCGGAGGAAGCGCTGAAGTTTTTGGAGAAGGTGGATGCAAATTATAAGGCGGATGAATCCGATCTGCCGAATTATGAAGATCTGTTGTTAGAGCTTGCCGATCTCTATGATGAAGCAAACCGAAATGAGGATTCCATTGCGGTTTATAAGAAGGTTGTGTCTATCAATCCGAAAAATCCGGATGTGTTTGGATATCTGGGATATATGTACCGGAAGGTTCATGAGATGGATCTTGCAATCAAGGCGTACGAGGATCAGATCAACGTACGACCACATGTGGCATATTATACGAATCTTGGATTTATCTACTGGGAGCGGCGGGATTACGAGAAAGCATTGGAGAATTTTGAACAGGCACTTGCAATCGCACCGGAGCGATCAGACCGGGATATCCAGAGAAAGACAGAGGTTATTCGTTTCAAGTCCCGTGTTCTGCTCTGCCTGAACCGGATTACAGAAGGGTGTCAGATTCTGCTGGATGCGCTTCAAAAATATGGAGATGATGTGGACCCGCAGCTTCGTATCGAGGCAGGATTGGGGCTCACAAGAGCGGATCGCTATCTGGAGGCAGAGCAGCTGCTGGAAAGCTATGCGGAGGAAGGCGCGGATGAGAAGCTGCGGTTTGACTGCGCGAGTCTTCTGATGGAGCTTGCCGGGGAAGAGGACGATACCCTGATGATGGATCAGATGTATCAGCTTGGTATGAAGTTAAAGCCGGATAATACGAGCATCTACAGCAAGTACGGCAGAGTGCTTATCATGAATGGCAGATATGCGGACGCGGTCGATGCATACAAAAAGGCGGTTAACTTAAATAAAGACACTAATTATTATGGAGAACTGTTGCAGGCACTGTATCTGCGGGATGGAGAGATCAAGTCCGAGTATGCAGAGTATTTAAGTAAAGCAGTGATACCGGAGGAAGACCGGAAGACACCGCTTGATTATATCAAGCTTGCAAGATACTGCCGGGTGATCGGTGATTATGCAGATGCGGAGAAATATCTGCAGCAGGCAGTTGCGATGAAGGTTTGTTCAAGCTGTGGATATCACAGTTGTGAGGAAGGCTATTATGAGCTTGGAATCCTGTATGAGGTAATGGGAGAACGGGAGAAAGCCATTGAAGCCTATGAGAAGGCGATCGAGGCACATGGACACTGTTATGTCTATGAGAAACGGCTGCAGGATCTGCTTGAAAATAGTTAAAAGATATGAATAGCATAGCTTAAAGGTATCACGCACATGAAATTTGTACTTGTACATTTCGTGTGCGTGTGTTATTATTGCGACGAATTGAATTCATAATATACGGTGCCGTGGAGCTTTTTGTTTGAAAAGCAGACATGTGTTAAAAGGGAAGCAGGTGGAAGTCCTGCACGATCTCGTCACTGTAAGCCGGGAGTATACATTCGATATCGGAAGATAACCACTGGCCGCAAGGCTGGGAAGGGGAATGTGCATGAGGATTGGTAAGTCAGGAAACCTGCCGTGTATTGGTACAGGAAGAATTTCCAGATCACGAGTAATTGGTCGTACCGTTGTAGATTAAGTTCTATGGCCTGTTGCTCCGTCAGTTTGTGATTTCACTGGCGGCTTTTTTTTCTGTGCGTCTGAATTGATTCTTAACACGTGACTGGATAAAAAACAAAAGGAAAGAGGTACAGAAAGAAATGAAGAAATCGAAATTAAGCGTAGCGCTCCTTACAGCATGTATGGCAGCAACTCTGCTTGCAGGATGTGGAGACAAGAAGGATGCGACAACAGAGGCAACCACCGAAGTAACAACAGATGCTGCAACAGAAGCAGCAACGACAACAGAGGCAACGGTTGCAGATGCAACAGCATCTGAGGCAGAGGATGATGAGAATTATGAGACAGGAGATGCATCATTGGATAATGTTCGTAATCAGGATGAAATTGGTGACAATGAGTTACTTGTTGTAAGCTTTGGTACAAGCTTTAACGACAGCCGTCGTCTGACAATCGGTGCAATCGAGGATAAGATCGATGCAGAATTTGGTAACGACTATTCAGTCAGAAGAGGCTTCACAAGCCAGATCATCATTGATCATGTAAAGAGCAGAGATGGCATTGCCATTGATAATATGACAGAGGCACTTGACCGTGCAGTGGATAACGGCGTAAAGAATCTTGTAATCCAGCCAACTCATCTGATGAATGGTCTGGAGTATACAGATGTTGTAAATGAAGTTGGCGATTATGCAGATGCATTCGATCAGGTTGTAATCGGCGATCCACTTCTTACAAGTGATGAGGACTTCGACGAGGTTATGAAGGCAATCACAGATGCAACGGCTGAGTATGATGATGGCGAGACAGCCATCTGCTTCATGGGACACGGTACAGAGGCAGACAGCAACGAAGTATACCAGAAGATGCAGGATAAGCTGACAGACGCTGGCTTTGAGAACTATTTTGTAGGTACCGTTGAGGCAACACCTTCTTTGGATGATGTACTTGCAAAGGTACAGGCAGGCGATTACAAGAAGGTTGTTCTTGAGCCTTTGATGATCGTAGCTGGTGACCATGCAAACAACGATATGGCAGGCGATGAGGAAGGTTCTTGGAAGACAACATTCGAGGATGCCGGTTATGATGTAACTTGTCTCGTTCGTGGTCTTGGCGAGCTTCCAGCAATTCAGGACATCTTTGTTAAGCATGCACAGGCAGCTATTGATAAGTTAAATAAATAATAGAATAAACGCGAGGAATCAATCGTGAAGAAATGGAATGTAAGTCTTGCAGCAGGCGTGGTACTTGCCTGCCTGCTTGCAGGATGTGGAAAAAATGATACAACAACACAGGAGACAACTGCCGCGACTACGACGGAGGCAGTGACAGCGGAGCAGGCAACCGAAGCAGATGCACAGATTGCAACTGGTTCGGATCTGGCATCTGCAACCGATGTAGTAGAAGATTGGATGGTTCCGATTCCGGCAGAGAATGTTGCAGAGGGTGAATATGACATTGTTGTGGATTCTAGCTCTTCGATGTTCAACATTACTGCCTGCAAGCTCACGGTAGCAGACGGCAAGATGACAGCCGTTATGACAATGGGCGGAAAAGGCTATCGGTATCTGTATATGGGGACTGGCGAAGAGGCAGTTGCTGCAGACGAGTCAGAGTATATTCCATATGTAGAGGATGCAGATGGTGCACACACATTTACAGTTCCTGTGGATGCATTGGATGAGGGCATTGCGTGTGCCGCATTCAGCAACAAAAAAGAAAAATGGTATGAGCGGACGCTGGTGTTCCGTTCCGATTCGCTTCCGTCTGGTGCCGTAGATAATCCGGCAATGAAAACTGCGGAGGATTTGGGTATTGCAGATGGTGAATATACGGTTGAGGTAACACTGGCTGGAGGATCAGGCCGTGCAACGGTGGAAAGTCCGACAACAATCAAGGTGGAAAATGGAATCGCGACCGCAACAATCATCATGAGTTCTCCGAACTATGATTATATGATCGTTGGTGAGGAGAAATATCTGCCAGTCAATACGGAAGGAAATTCTACATTTGAGATTCCGGTTACCGGATTTGACTACAATATGCCGATTTCAGCGGATACGACTGCGATGAGCACGCCACACGAGATCGACTATACATTGTATTTTGATTCCAAAACAATAAAGTAAGGGTGTTGAATTTGAGACGAGGAAGAAGAATTCTTTTTTGCCTCCTGTTCGCCCTGTTATGTACGTTCCCCTGTGCTTGTACAACACAGGGGAATGTTGCATATACAGAGGATGCAGGGCAAAAAGAGACAGTGACAGACGCATCTGCATTGGATGCAGCAGTTAAATGGGATGAATTAAAAATAGAAAATAGTATGGAATTAAGCTATGCGACACAGTTTTCCGTGGATTATTATACGGGTGGGTATAAGCTTATTTCCATTTGCGATATTGGTGATTATCTGCTTGTACCGGATGGTAAGAATGTACCGGAGGGAGTTCCTTCCGATATCACAGTGATTGATGGAACACCGAAGCACGTATATCTGGCTGCGACGTCCGGCATGGACTTCATCGTGAAGATCGGGTGTCTGGACCGCCTTTCCTTCTCAGGCACGAAGGAAGATGGCTGGTATATTCCGGAGGCAAAACAGGCGATGCAGGCACAGACACTTGCTTACGCTGGTAAATACAATGCACCGAATGTAGAGCAGATGCTTGCAGGGGATTGTGATCTCGCCATCGAGTCGACGATGATCCTGCACAATCCGGAGGTGAAGGAACAGTTAGAAGCGTGTGGAATCCCTGTGATCGTGG
>CAVKUW010000009.1:0-5891 GCA_963659815.1 Butyricicoccaceae bacterium | reverse complement strand
GAAAGCTGCAATTGCCGCATAGAATTCCAGAAAAGCATTCTTATGGGGTAAGGGGTATTATACGCTTTTTTGTGAAAGATAATTACTATTGTATCCATAAAGAAAAGGGGGAGCATGAAAAATTTTTCGTTTTTTCACACGCCCTTTGTTATTCTTCCATACCTTCTTTATCGTTTTCAGACAATGCCGGATGCTGCATATAAAATATTTCTTTCTGTCTTTCTATCTCTGCTTTCAGCTGCTCTTTTGTTGGCAGATATGTGAGATATTTCGACATAAAAAGTCTATCATTATCATGTAGCACAGAATACCTTGCTATATCCTCATCTGTTTCCGCGCAAAGTAATATACCACGTGTAGGATTATCTCCCTTCCTTACATTTCAATTCATCATACATCCGGACATACATATCAATCTGTCCCACATCCTGATGAGTGATTTTCCCCATTTTTAAATCTATAAGCACATAACATTTTTACTCAATATTATAGAAAACAAGATCAATAAAATAGTCTTCTGTCTCAGTAACAATATGCTGCTGTCTGGCAACAAAAGCAAATCCCTTTCCCATCTCCATAAGAAAGTCCCTGATATGTGTTAAAATAGCTGATTCCAAATCACTTTCAATATAAGAATCTTCATTTTTGAAGCCAAGAAACTCTGCAACAATCGGACTTTTTAGGAGTTCAAATTTATTCCTTTGATTTTCCGCTGTTTTCTGCAGCATTTCATTCATGACGGCACCTTTCTTTGGTGACTGCATTAATCTGTAATAATATTGTGTGCTGATATTTCTATCTAAAGTTCTTGAACTCCAGCCTTCCTGTGCAGCTTCGTTCATATACCATATTCTGGCATTTTCATCCGGCACACGTAAAAGTGCTCTAAAATGTGTCCAATTCACGACCAGATGAATTAATTCCCTTTATGTCAGTAATCACATCCTGATAGTTAACGATATCATTTGCCATATCAACTTACCTCACTTTCCAGTTCTCTATAAATCCTTACTCTTTTCTACTCTGATAGCTTTGCTCTGTTTTTAATCGTATTTTCAACCTCTGCAATTCGAACTGCAACCTTCTTTACTTCCATCAGCTTCCATGCTTCTAAACAGGTCAAGAATTCCCCTGTTCCGTCTTTTTCTATTTTATCAAGTACAAGCATGACAACCTGTCTGTTTACATCTTTCATTTCAAAAATAACACGGTCATTCTTTTCTTTTATATCTAGACAAAATCTCTGATAAAGCTCTTCCGCAAATGTTTCTTTCTCTATTTCCCATCCCTTTTCTGAAAACACTAATAACGGAAGGCGATAATCATACTTAATCCTGAGGTAATCTTCCTTAATCATCCAATCAATGCACTTGCTGATATCATCTAATTTCATGTCATGATAATATCCATAAGCAGGGCATTCATTCAGTTTATATTCTAATATCTTTTTATCCTTTGAACCCTTTAATATTTTAGCCAGCATACTTCTCCCGCCAGTTGAAATCAGCTCATCTGCACCTCTTAGAATCACTCGGATATCTTCCATTGGCAAATCCCTTATTTCTCCTGCATCAAGAACAACCGGCACTCTGCGTACTTTCCTGCTCATCCGTTATCCTCCCGTAACCATGGGAGCGAATAATATTCCCTGCATATGTACTCCTCCATCCCCCAGCCGAAGCCTGCAAAATCATGTAAAACACTTTCCAGCCTGTCCTTCCATAATTTATATAATTCTTCATCCTGACCTGCTGCAACTATTGCATCATGATAAGCATCTCCAAGTACTTCGTAAAAATCTTCATCGATATCTCCGTAACCCAATGTAAAATCAGTTGCACATTCCGCAAAATATAATGCCAGATCTCCATACCACTTTCCATTATCATTCACACATATATCTGCAAATTCTGCTAACACCTGTTGCGCAGTATCAATAGAAAATCCCATACGAACAATATCTGATGGATTAAATATTTTGTATATCCTCTTTTTGTACTTTTCAAGTAATTCATTACCATATGCATCTCCAATAATTTGTAAATTAATACTTTGCTCTACTGATTTATTTGATCGGTATAAACTCATAATTATTTGAATTAGTTCCTCTGTACCCATATTATGAAGCTTCTTTTCCAATGATTTTTCCGTTAATTTCTTTGACATTTCAACATCACCTCTCCACAAAGAATTTGTTTGATTATTTGCCCCAACTAATTTTTATCATCATTCCAACTGTTGTTCAATTCGGATATTCCTTTATAAGCCTCAATGCCCATTCATAAGTCTTTTCATAGCCTTCCCTGAATATTCTTACCAGAAAAGCCTTCATCCGAATCCTCGCCAACAATCGACATATCCTCATATTCTGCATACTTTCGCAGCTTATCTTTTTGTGCGTCCAGGCTATAGCCATCCACCTGTATGGAGGTGGATACACGGGTATAGATATAACATTTCTTTCGTTGCTTCAATAAATCCATCTCCTCTGTATAAACATCGTATCATTCCAACGCTTCCAGTTCTTTTATACTCTCGATAAAATGCTGTTCCACTGCTGAAAGCTATTCTTCCTGTTTCTTTTTGTACTTCTCATATTCCTGATGTTCTTTATCAATCGCCTGCTTATGTGTTACACGACCTTTAGTTGTCAGGATATCTCTCCTTCTTACAGATTTTTTCACTGCGAATATAATATTCCAGAAGGCGCAATACATATTCCGGTGCATGACGGTTTCCAAGTTCCCAGTCTGTCACAGTACGATATGGAATATCAAAACATTCACAAAATTCCCTGCGATTCATCCCTGTTTTTTCTCGTATTGCCCGCATTTTATTGGTATCCATTAGTATTCCTCCGCTTTTCATTACGCGTTGCGTATTGATTATATCACCATTTATAAAAATACGCAACGCATATCGCATCATTATCAATTTTCTTTTTATGCCGCTATTTTCTCTTTTTTTCGCGCATCCCACTTGATTATTTTATTTTTCTCATCCGACTCCTGTGATTCAAGAACCTGTTTTCCATATTTCAGGATCAGCCTTGTCATTACATCGATGCAACGGTCAAATGCGGCATTATCCCTGGGGTTATCATAATACTTCTTTAATAGGCTTCTCCCTTCGTTTCTGATTTGGATGTCTGTCATTATGAAAAGGACAACATACCATGTCATTTCGTCCTGACTTCATTCCGTAATGTCTGGCTGCTTCTTTCACCGTTACTTCTGCTTTCACAATTTCAAAAATACTCAAAATTCTTATACTCCGATCCGCTCCCCATCGGGAGCTGTTTTTTCGATCGATCGTGAGGTCAGTTTAACGCAAAAAAACCAGCGACTCTCGCTAATGTGCGAAAGCCGCAAATCGTGATGGATAAAGAAGATAAAATTGCAAATTTGCGCAGGATTTGATATACTGTCTTCAGAACATTTGTTCTATTTGTATGAAGCGGATAGTGATGTATTTGAAGAAATATTATGACGATGAGAACGAGAAAAGCACAGCCTACAGGGTGCGGCTATTAAGACAGGACAGGGGATGGAGTCAGAAAGAGCTGGCTGATAAAATTTTTGTAGCTCATTCCCAAATCAGCCGTCTGGAAAGTGGAGAAACCACTAATATCGGAAGTTCGCTTCTAATATTTTAGCCAGGGTCTTTCAGGTATCTACAGATTATCTGCTCGGTCTGACGCCGGTAAGCTCACAAAAAAGCTATGATATTTCCCAATTAGGATTGTCTGAAGAAGCGATTCGGCGATTACTGTCCAGACGGATTAACCCGGACATTGTAAACCGACTGTTAGAACACAGCCAGTTTCCGGCCCTGTGTGTCCTGATACAAAATCATTTCTATGACATTACCGCAAATGGCATGGTGCTACCATCAACGGCAAACATACTTATAAAGATTACGGACTGATCATCAATAACACCAGTACCGTGGAAGAGCCGTCCCCTAAAACAAACTTTGTGGATGTGCCGGGATCCAGTACAAGGCTTAACCTCACAGAAACACTGACGGGACAGGTGGAATACAACTCCAGATCGGTATCATTTACTTTGGGAAAACTTCTGGAACCCTATAAATGGCCGATTCTTTATCGGGAGCTTCTCAATACCTACCAAGGAAAAGAAGTAAAAGTCATCTTAGATGATGAGCCGGAATATTACTATCAAGGCAGAGCTGAGTTATCGGACTTTTCAAGGTCGCAGATGCTCGGCTCTTTTAAATTCACAGTAAATGCGGATGCCTATAAATACGAGGTCTATGATTCTACAGAGGACTGGGCATGGGACAGCTTTAACTTTGAAACGGGAGTTCTGCGTGAAGATTACAGTGACATTACTGTATCTTCCTACGTCAATAAATTTATTGAAGGCAGTCTGATTCCCGTGGTTCCAGTATTTATTGTAAGTGATCTGGATGCCACCTCTAATGCACATATCACCTGCAACGGCAAGCAATACGTGCTTTCGGAGGGCAGAAACCGATTTGCTGAGATCAAGATTCCGACCACAGGACTTAGAGTATATTTCTACGGCACTTTTACCGTAACTATTGAATTTCGAGGAGGCAGCTTATAAATGTATAAAGTCTATTGCGATGATGAGCTTATCTACCTTCCCGGAGATTCTGAGCTTATCATCCTAAATACAAAACTGGAGTTGGGCGATAACAAGTCCGGCTCTTTTGAATTCCGCCGCCGGATAAAGAAGATCACCGTATTCGATGATAAGTACACTGTGGAATTCAAGTCCGGCGTCAGTGTGGATATCGAGGGATAAGGGAATATGGGCAAAAGACAAGCTCCTCACCACTGGAATTATCCGGTGATGGGGAGTTTTTTATGTCGATTGGAATTTAAATATGTGCGATTGCTCTTAATCTGCGATAATCAGCAATCCATTCATTACCGTTCCAAAGGGACTCTTTAGTTAAATTCTCAACTTTTTTGATAATTTCATTCTGCACCTTTTCCGGCATCATTTCCAAATCAGATGCAAAAAATTGTCTCATCCAATTAGCTAATCCTCTCTCGTTATCTTTTAACGGCGTTGGTCTTGCATAATCGTATACTTTGTCTATTACAAAATCATTCTGCTCTAGCAAGTCTGCAAAATTCTCACTCATAGGGAAATTAAACACCGGCTTATATTCATATTCCAACTCATGACAAGCATCTATAAAGGCATTCTCGATGGTGGCAATATTGCCCTTTGCACCAAATTCACAAACCAATAAGCCATTTGGCTTCAACACTTTATGGACTTGTTTTAACAAAGCATTATGATCAGCTATCCAATGAAAAACTGCATTTGAGAAAACGACTTCAAATTCCTCCTCAAATGGTAAATCGAGTGCATCGCAAACCATAAATTTTATATTTGGATATTGCTCTTCCGCTTTTGCTATCATACTTACAGAACTGTCAACACCAACAATTGTACCTGCAAGATCAAACAGCTGTGCAGTAAGCGTTCCTGTCCCACATCCCAAATCCAAAATACTTTGATTTTTATTTACAGGCACAAACTCTAAAAGACCTTTGCCATATTCCGAAACAAAATCATGCTTATTATCATACAACACTGCATTCCAGTCGCTCATAATTTTACCTCAAACAAATACCGATTATCCCGTATAAGCATCCTGTGCAGTGTTCTTGAAATTCTGCTTCTCCAACCACTGCTTCTCTTCTGCGTTCTCCGGGATGTCGATTCTTTCTATTTTAAATATGACAGGTCTTGTTCCGTCATTACAGCAGGTAATCATCATACGCTCATCGTTTGTCCAGCCGTGCATGATGGAACCTCCCTGCAAAGCGGTATAGACATATCGGCTCACCGCGTCCCATGCCTCACCGCAGAACTTGCCGTTCATCA
>CAVKUW010000008.1:42218-55562 GCA_963659815.1 Butyricicoccaceae bacterium | reverse complement strand
GATGCAGGTCTGCCTCTGAAAAATCTCCCGTAAAGCGATAGATGTCCACAAAATAGTTGTCGCCCTCGTCGGGATTCTCGCGTGTATAAGAAAATACAAAACCACCTTCAAAAGAAGATACGTCAAGTCCTGTTTCCTCTTTAATCTCACGTTTCACTGCATCTAACGAGTCCTCGCCTGCCTGCGCCGCACCACCGGATACTTCCCAGCATCCCGGAGCCCACGCCTTGGTCATGACGCGCTTCGTGATCAGATATTTACCGTTTGTATGGCGGATCACCCCCAGCACAGTCAGGTGAAAATCTCCCGGCTGCATATGCCAGTCATTTCGCTTCATTGTACGGCCGGTACGCTGCTTGTCCCGGTCGTAGATATCCCATAATTCCATGTAAGTCCTCCTTGCGGGTTTCAGACTGCATCTATCGCAGGGAACACCCACATCTTCATTTTATTCATTCTTTTCTTTACTTGGCAAGGTCATATTTCTGCATGAAATTAAACAATGCACCGATCAGGTTCGAATCATTGCCGAATTTGCATAAGTCAATCTTCATCCGCTCATAAATATAAGACAGACGCCGCAATTTCGATGTGTATTTGATGATTCCCTCCATAAACTTCGGCTGTGCACTGATGCCACCACCAATCAGGATAATCTCCGGTGCAAGCGTGATGTAGAGGTTACAGCAGTGCCATGCAATGTTGTAATACATCCGTTCCAGAATATCCTGAATCTCCGGATCGGTCTCTGCCATCTCATAGATATCCTCACCGTTTACTTCCTGCCACTTAAGTCCTTTTGCTTCGGCAACCTTCCGTCGAAGCGCCTGCACGGATGCCTGTTGCGTCCATATACAAGGATTCGGAAGTTCTCCCCCATTCTTCGAATTGATCTCTTCGAGCGGACGGATCTTGTCCACATCCTCTATCGGCAGTCCGTCATACAAGAAGGACATCTCTCCTGCAATCATGCCGACACCATGGCGCACCTTCCGGTCAATAATAATACCGCCGCCAATTCCGGTACCAAACACAAGCACGCAGGCATCTTTGCAATCCTTGGCATTTCCAATCCAGACCTCTGCAAGGGCTGCACACTTTGCATCATTTTCAAGTGCAACCGGAACATTTCCGCATCGTCTGCTGATCAGATTGCCAAGCGGCACCCGGTCAAGGTAAGGCAGACTGCCACCACCATAGACGATACCCTGATTCACATTCACCTGTCCGGGAAGGCTCATTGCAATTCCCGTAATCTGATATTCCTTGCTATACTTTCCGTATATAATATCAATCTGCTCGAGAAATGCAGCAATACCATCTTCTGTTTTCACCGTATACGGTGTAATCTCATCGCCATTGTCGTCCACTTTTCCATCCTGGAACGGCGTCGGGACTTTATACTTCTCATAAATCTTGCCCTTCTGATCCATGAGCGCATACTTGATAAATGTACCACCAACGTCAAATACTAAATACATATGTCACCTCCTATATTTTTATATGCCCTTACATCAGTGTGATAATTCACGCACGCATCCGCACGTCTCCTGATATAATTTACTCCGCGCACCGGAGATGATGCACGGAGTTTTGATTCATTTTTTATTCTGTTGTCCGGATATTGCGGTACGCACCCTTACATCGTTACACCACCGCAGTAACGCAGGAAGATTATGATCATGGAAATCGTAACAACGATGATCATCGCCGGAGCAGCTGTCTTACAATATCTGCCCCATCCGATCGGATATCCGTTCTTTGCTGCTACGGATGTACCAACGACATTGGCTGAAGCGCCGATCGGGGTTGCACTACCACCGATATCGGTTCCGATCGACAGCGTCCATGCAAGACAATCAAGCAATGGCTGGTTTGTACCTGCCAGACTCTTGATGATTGGAAGCATCGTTGCTGCAAATGGAATGTTATCTACAAATGCACTTGCAATCGCAGAGATCCAGATGATGATTGCTACCATTACGTATACATTTCCACCGCTGACCTTACCGATGAAGGATGCAATAGACTTCAGGATTCCTGTCTGCTCCAATCCTCCAACGACAATAAACAATCCAACGAAGAATAACAGTGTCTTATAATCTACTTTTTTAAGCAGTTCTAACGCATCTTTCCCTGATGTGACCAGAGTAATGATCGCGATAACCGTACCGATAAACGCAACCGTCAGACCTGTCGATGCATGCGATACAAGAAGTACCACTGCACATGCAAAAATCACGCTGCTGATAATAAACTTCTTCTTGTCTGTAATAGCTGTAGAAGGATCCGGGATATTGGATGTATCCAGCTCCTGTGCCTCCTCCGACAACAGTTCCTTACGATATACAAGATAGAAATAAATAATAACTACAACAAGACAGATGCCGACGATCAGACCGGTATTTGTCAAAAAGTCTGAGAATGAAAGTCCCAGTCCTGTTCCGATGATGATGTTTGGTGGGTCGCCACACATTGTTGCGGAACCACCCAAGTTCGCACAAAATACCTCTGACAGAATCATTGGTACCGGATCTAAATGTAACAGTTTTGCAAGCTCAATTGTAACGGCTGCAAGGAACAAAATAACCGTGATACTATCAATGAACATGGACAAAACGGCTGCCATGATCATAAATGTCACGAACAACGGTATCGGCTTATAATGCACCAGCTTCGCAAGGCGTAAGCATAACCACCGGAAGAATCCGGCCTTTGCCATACCTTCTACCATTACCATCATACCTGCAAGGAATATAATCGTCGCCCAGTTGATACCGGATGACTCCTCGGAACCCTCACCGGATGTAATCCAGAATCCCTTCGTGAAAATATTCTTTACATTCAAGGTCTCGATGACCGCATCCATGCTATGCATTGCCACACCAAATACGAGAATCAGTGTCAGCGCGCCAGCCACGAGTGTGATGTACTGTTTTTCGATCTTATCCAGCACCATCAACACAAACATGACCACAAAGATAGATACAGCCAAAATTTGTGCTACTGTCATATCATCGTCCTCCTTTAATCTATGTTATGCCACATATGTACCTGCGACAAGTTGCACATTGATTTTTCAACCTGCATTATAATAGCATTAAACATCGAAAAAAGGAATAACTTTTTTTACTTTTTTTACATATTAAAAAGAGTTCTGAAAATATGTGTATTTTATTGGTTATAAATATCCTCTTTGTTCATGGATGTAAAGGCAAGAATTCCCTTTGCTTTTACCTTTCCATCAACCGTTACCTTGGCATTAAACTTCACCAGTCCGGCACCGCCGCTTTCCTTGCGGACTTCAATCTCCAGACAATCGCCCGGAATGACCGGTCTTAAGAACTTAAATTCCTCGCACTTTAACAGCACATAGATCTTATCGTCCTCGGTTCCCTGACTCTCCATCGTAATCGAGCAAAGCTGCGCACATGCCTCGATCACCAGCACGCCCGGCATAATTGGTGCATCCGGAAAATGTCCTGCAAAATACGGTTCATTCACAGAGACACATTTGATTCCCTTTGCATATTCGCCGTCTTCCACTTCTAAAACCTTCTCGATCATCTGGAACGGCGGACGCTGCTTGATTCTTTTTTGTACTTCGTTGATATTCATCATTACAGGCTCAGTCCTCCATCCAATACGATGACCTGTCCTGTCATATAAGAACATGCAGGTCCGGCAAGCATCGTAACTACATCACCGATTTCCTCGGCTGTACCAAACCGCTTCATCGGAATATCCTTTAAGTATTCTTCCTTCTTATCCTCCGGCAGAGCCTCTACCATATCGGTTGCGATGAAACCCGGTGCCACTGCATTTACGCGGATACCATATGGTGCAAGCTCCTTTGCCATTGTGGCTGTCATGGAGTTTACAGCGCCCTTGGTTGCGCTGTATACACTCTGTCCCGGTACTGCAAGCTTCGAGCTTACAGATGAAACATTCACGATCACACCCTGCTTCTTCGAGAACATTTTCAGGACTGCCTGCTGTGTACAGTACATGTATCCCTTGATATTCAGATCAAGACACTGATCAATCGTATCCGGGTTCATCATCAAGACAAATTCATCCTTTACGATTCCGGCGTTGTTGACAAGGACGTCTAACTGTCCAAATGCGTTGATAACTTCACGCATCATTGTCTTTACCTGTGCAAGATCGGATACATTTGCCTTGATGGCAACCGCTTCGCTTCCGGCTGCCTTGATCTTCTCTACAACTTCATTTGCGGCTGCTTCGTTTGAATTATAGTTGACGGCTACCTTGTAGCCAGCCTCTCCAAGCTTGATTGCACAAGCGCGCCCGATTCCGCGGGACGCACCTGTGACAAGCGCTACTTTACCATTTGTCATGTTTTTCTCCTTTATCTGTTTGGATTCCGTATTATGCTGCTTTCTTCAAGATGACTGCGGCATAGCTGCCACCGATGGCACAGCTTGTTGCGAGTACATACTTGTATGCGGATGTATCAACAACTTCCTTCGTTACTTCTTCGGTTGTTACATAGTAAGCATTCTGTCTTGCAGCAAGATCGCCGGACAGTGTAAGTGCGGCGTGTGCAACAGACAGTGCAGAGCTTGCGGCTCTACCTTCACCTGTATAATCTCTGACCTGATGTACTGGTACCTTGCCTGCGAAGATCTCCTCGTAGACATGGCGCTCCAATGTGTCGACTTCTTCGGCACCATTTGCGAATCCGTAAACGGCATCGATCTGATCCAATGTGATGCCTGCCATAGCGGCTGCATCTACGATTGCGTTCATCAGTCCCTTTTCGGTACCTGCGACATCACCGTAAGCAACGCCTTCGTGTGTCATGGCATAACCACATACCTCTGCGTACTTCTTCGCATTGTGGCTTGCTGCATATGTCTCGTTCTCCAGTGCGATACTCGTACTACCATCGGCAAGCACGAATCCGTCACCGCCAACGTATGCCTGCTTCACATCACCGGCTACCTTGCCAAGCTTCGCATAGAGCTTCTCCATAACCTCGCTGTTCTCATCGGTACCAGTTGCAAGCATTGCCTTGCTGCGGTTCTGCTTGATCTCGTTATATGCATAGCACAAGCTGCTCATACCAGACTGTGCGCCATTTGTCACTGTTACGTTATAGCCACGCATACCTGTCTTGATCGAGAGGTATCCGCCTGCTGCATTGTAAACGGTGTTCGGGAAGTTGAAGGCAGAACCTGCTGTTGTTCCATTCTCAGAAATGTGCTCCTGGAACTCATATACGGTTGTAAGTGGACCATCGCCGGTTCCGACGATCATACCAAGCTCTTCTGCATTCTCCTCTGTTACCTCGATGCCTGCTTCCTGCAGTGCCTCAAGACCAGAGATCACCTGCATCAGGCTGAACTTGTCGAGCTTTCTGTAGAATGCCATCTTCAAACCATATTTATCGTAATCTTCTTTTCCAACATTTGCATGTACAGACGCTGCTTCCGGCTTTGTCTGTGCATTGACCTTATCGATATAGTTGGCAACGCCATTTCCAAGCGGGCTGACGATACCAAGACCTGTGATATAAACCTTCTCGTCGTTCTCAGTTTCCTTCACATTTCCCGGCTCCTTCGAGAAGATGATACTTGCATTGCTTCCGCCAAATGCAAAGGAGTTAGACATTACATAGTGCAAATCCTTTTCCTTCATTGTATTCGGCATGAAATCGAATGTGCCTGCCTTCTCACCGAGCGCCTCGATATCTTCCTCAGAATATCCGATCGTTGGTGGAATCTTGTTCTCTGTCAGAGCCTTGATTGCGAAAACTGCCTCGATCGCACCGGCTGCACCTAAGCAGTGACCAACCATTGCCTTTGTAGAGCTGACGCTTAAGTCTGGATTTGCCTCATCAAAGATTGTATGTAAGGAGAGGAATTCTGCCTCGTCGTTCTTGGCGGTTCCTGTTCCGTGTGCATTTACATATGCAACATCCTTTGGCTCGATGCCTGACTTCTCGATTGCCTCGCGAATCGCATACATCTGTCCAAGTCCGTCCGGACGTGGTGCTGTGATATGATGGGCATCACTGCTGATTCCTGCTGAAAGCACGTCACAGTAGATCTTCGCATTTCTCTTCTTTGCATGCTCATAGCTCTCCACAATGATCGCACCGGAACCTTCACCAAGTGTGATACCGTTGCTGTGGTTAAATGGCGAACATGCCTGCTCAGAAAGCGCATGCAGGGCTAAGAAGCCTGAAAATGGAACAGATGCAAATGCATCGGCACCACCAACGATAAACGCATCTGCCACACCGGCACGGATCAGTTCACATGCATACGCAATACTGATCGTACTTGCAGCACAGGCATTACCAACGTTTGTGACAACACCCTTTGCTCCTGCCATATTTGCTACATGGTTTGCAATCGAGGCAATCGTCATCTTGTTGATATCCTCTGCATGCTCACCCTTTGTTACATAATTTTCTACACTGACAACACCGCCGACGCAGCTTCCCATGACAACACCGACACGACCGGCATTACTCTCATCGATCACAAGACCTGCATCATCGAGTGCTTCCTTGGAAGCCTTCAGGCAGAGCTTGCTGACACGGTCAACATCCTTTGCCTCATCGATCTCATCCAGTGTATCACAGTGTACTTCTGCACCAAGGTTTGCATAGCAGTCAGTTGTATCAACAGATGCTACCTTATCAATTCCTGTTTTTCCAGCCAGTGCATTTGCGAAGCACTCGTCTACGTTATTTCCGATTGCGCTGATCATACCAAGTCCGGTTACAACGCAACGTGTATTTGTAATCTTATCCATTTTTATCTCCTTTTCAGAATACATAGGGCTGCCCCAAAGTTTCCTTTCGGGACAGCCCTTTTTGTATGACTTGCTATTACATATTTGCTACAACGTACTTTGTAAGGCTCTCGATGTTGTAGAAGTGCTCTTTTGCAACACCTGTCATAGCTACGCCGTAAGCTGAATCGATACAAGCGATAATCTCCAGGGAATCAACAGAATCAAGTCCAATTCCATCACCAAACAATGGAACTTCATAATCTAATTCTTCCTCAGGGATTCTAAGATTCTTTGAAAGCATTCCTTTAATGTTCTCAGCGATTTCTAACTCTTTTTCGTTCATTCTATGTATCCTTCCTTTTCTTATATTTTCCCCCGAATCAACGGGTATATTTTAAGAGTGTTTCCACTCCAAATATCATGATTGTTTCTTCACACCGTAGGTATCACGCAGCTCATAGATTCTGTCTCTGCAGACGCCTGCATATTTTTTGAGGACAACCGATGGCCTGCCCTCTTCGTTTAAATCCATCTCGACCGGCTTGCCGACGATAATATGCATGCGATGGAAGACCTTAAATTCGCCGTCAATCACAACCGGTACAACCTGCGCCTGTGCCTGTCTTGCAAGCATCAGAAATCCTGGCTTGAATGCATCCATCACTCCGGTATGGCTCGTATGTCCTTCCGGGAATATGTAGATCGGGCAGCCCTCATTCATCTTCTCCAATCCCATCGACAGCCAGCTTGTATCCATCTCCTGACGGTTCATTGGGATATATGGAAGATTGCGGAACAGCCAGTTAATCTTCTTCTTATCATACCAGTCCCGCGCAACAAAGGTATGTACCTTATATTTACCAAACAGTCGTGTCATATAGAACCCATCCACATGACTTGTGTGATTGGAATAAACAACACAGTTGCCTTTTTTCAACGCATCTTTCGTTGCCTTTTTGTCTTCCCACGTTACCTTTGGTGGGTACAGGATACGGATCACGCCATTCGCGATCGAAAAGGCAAGCTTCGCTGCAAATCTCTTTAGTATCTCCATGATGTTACACCAGCTTTCCGTAAGGACCAACCTCCGGGTTGTCCCAGTTCATATTGATTGCCATCTCGAATGTACTGTGTCCAAGCAACGGTCTCTGCAGCTTGTTCCATGTACGTTCCGATAAACAGCCTTCCCTTGCATATTCGTGACCAGCCTCTGTGAATTTCTCCAGATAACGCGCCACTTTCTCTGCAAAGCCCTGCTCCGAGAGCGGTCCACCCTGCGGTGCCAGCACCGTTGTGTATTTTCCCTCGCCGCAGATTCGGTCAAACTCTGCAAACACGGCATCGTAACAGTTATCTGTCACCTCATAGCCGCATGTGGATACTAAAATCAGTTTTTTCTTTTCGAGCTCCGGATACCGCATATTGTGCAGGAACCGATGATTCTCCTCATCACCCGGATTCCCGCGATACTCCTGTACATAGGAGATCATACGATCCGTAAATGCCTTCAGCTTTGAAGGCAGTCCAAAGAAATAAAGCGGAAAGCTCTCAACAATGATATCGCTGTCCATCACCATCTGCCGCAGCTCATCCATATCATCGTGGATACAGCACTGCCCCGGTGTCGTCTTCCAACAGACAAAGCACCCATGACAATGGTCAATCCTTTTGTCCTTCAATGCTACCTCACAGACTTCCGTGTCCGCTCCATATTCTTCCACCATGCCTTTGACAAATGCATGGGCAACTTTGAGGGAGGAGCTGTACTCTCCACGCAAGCTTCCGTTAATCAAAAGTATCTTCATCTTCGCTCACACTTTATCTTCTAATTTTGTTGTATTCTCCCTGCATACATCCGGTCATCACCGGTATACGCGTAGAAAAGCACTGTGTTATTTTCGCATATATTCCAAGTTCCTACAAGTGTCAAAAAACGGAATGTGTATATTTTTTACACATTCCGCCTAATTTGCACAACTTTTTTCAATTGTTCTTATGCACCAAATACCCGCTTCATCACCGGATCCTCGCGAAGCACCTGTTTTGCCTTCTCCCGGTACTTTGCTTCATGCAGATATGTGTAACGATTCGGCTTGATCTGCGGTGCCATATCGATTGCCGCCTCGTAGTCTGCGCGATTCAAGCCAAGTGTCGATACGAAATCCCAGAATCCGGTATCCTCGAAGATCTTATTGACACGCACATACCGGTGATCCTGTACAACTGCCATCACATAGGTGGCGATTCCAACCTGCACACCGTGGAGCTGTGGCACCTCCAGCAGCTTATCCAGCGCATGGGAGATCAGATGCTCACTGCCGCTCGTCGGCGCACTGCCGCCTGCGATCTCATTTGCAATTCCGCTCATCGCCAGCGAATCAACCAGCTCCTTCAGGAAGAGGTTATCCTGAATACTCTCAAACGGTGTCCGCACGAAGCTGTTGACCGCCTTCTTCGCAATCATTACCGCGAAATCATTCACCTCAGACACGCCATGCTCCGCCTCAAAAATCCAGTCGTACAGTGCTGTGATCTTCGATACCATATCACCGATGCCGGAGTATAAGAACTTCGTCGGTGCGGACTTCAATACATCCGTATCCACCACGATTCCATATGCCATGCGTGCCGGTACCGAGGTACGCTTGCCATTTACCAGAAGTGATGCACTTGCCGAAGAAAATCCATCACTCGATGCAGATGTCGGCATGCTGATAAACGGAAGCTTCCGCAGATAAGCGGCATATTTTCCGGCATCTATGACCTTGCCGCCGCCGATGCCTAAGATCACCTGTGTCTTCGCGTCGATTGTAAATGCCAGATCGATGATATCCTTGATATCCGTTGTGTCAAGCTCACAATACGAAAGCACCTCGATATCCGCCTCGGAAAGGGAATCCATTACCGTCTTTCCGAACATCTCCACAAGTCCATTTCCAAAGAATACAACCGCTTTCTTAAATCCGCTTGACTGCAGATATTTTCCTACGTTTCCAAGTGTTCCGCTCCCAATCTTCAAGATCGTCGGAATCGCAATATGGGATCCTGCCATGTATATACCCTCCTGTTTATTTGCCTGATCTTTTTATTATACTCTGACCAAATAATTACGATTTCTTCGTTCTTCGAACTCTCGAAATCGTAAACAGCCATGCGCATTCCGGGTTATCACCCTGCATGCTTATGTCTGTTTATCCGTCATATAAATAAGCAGCTCTGCCTGCAAGCAGTCTCGCTGCTTATTTGCCTGACGGAATTATTTGGTTCAAATTATTCAACAGTACCTGTCCGACGCCGTCCACCGCCGCAATCGCTTTCTCCATCAGCGCGACCGGATCCTGCTCCACACGTCCGCGTATCCACTCGACTGCATTTTCCGAAAGCATCTTCGCAAGTATGTAGGATGTATCCTTGATTGCCTGTTCATTATATGTGACATCCGGATTTTTCACCATCTCTTTTTCCGCATACGCCTGCACACTCCGGTAGATGGAGCCATAGCTGATCTCTAACAACTGGTCGCCGAACGCATCGCGCCCCATTGATTGGTAAAGATTTCTTATGAAAACCTCATTTTTCTTGCCGTACTGTCCCATGAAACGCATGTTGCTCTTCCATGAATTCTCCAGATTCTCTTCGTCTAAGACGAACAATTTCTTTGCTTTTGTGACGACAATCTCCTCTAACAGTGCATAGATATCCTGATAGTGATAGTAAAATGTATTCCGTGTAATTCCAATATAATCGGTCACCTTCTTCACCGTAATCTTATCGATTGGCATCTGCTTGGACAATTCGATAAATCCATCCATGATCGCCTGCTTCGTAAATTTGGACATGCCATCTTCCTTCCTCTATCTCTGCTGCATTTCTCCCAGATACTCCTCACACTGTTTCCGGGCAAATGCCTGCAATTCTTCTCCGTATTCCAACCGCAGTCTGCACAGCGCGCGTTTTGCTTCCTGCACATAGGCAATGTACGCTTCCCGGTCTGCGAACTTCCGCTTGCCAAAAAGCACTGCCTGCATGTAGCCCGCAACATCATCTTCCTTCAAAAAGGCACGTAGGGCAAAATCCCAACGCTCATACCATGCGTCCGTCCCGATCTCGCCGCCTGTCAACAGATCCTCCGCTTTCAGGAACCGTGGTACAGCTGCAAGCAGCCTTGCAATTTTCGCTTCCCGTTCACCGTCAAGTGCTAAGATCTCCAGACTTCCACAATCATCAAACACGCCATTGCCAAGACGCAAGTCAGCAAATCCATCGATGCCCTCTGCCACAACCTCTGTCAGATGTTCACAGCGTGCAAACGCATAGTCATCCAGAAAGCGCAAATTTTTTCCCAGATACACCTGTTTTAAGTTCTTCTTGTCATAGCACGCTTTCTTCCCAAGCTCCGAAACCGGAAGGATGCGCGTGCAGCTTCTTCCCTGTATATCAAACAGCGTAACCGGAAGCTCATCCGGGATGGTCAGAACTTCCATATCGCTGTCGATATGCTCGATTCGGATGCGGTCACCATCCAGCATCGCCAGCCCCTTTTTTATAATACATGTAAATGAATTCTCCTCATAGAGGCAGCTAAATTCATCCTGTGTCATACGTTATCCCTCGCTCAAAAGCTTTTTATCTTCCATACAGAGTCTGCAGGTGATCTGCATGGTATCCCCGGCATCCACATACCGGATCGTACCACCATTTTCATCGACAATCCGCTGGATGATCTGTGTTCCATACCCATGCGAGCCGCGATCCTCTTTTGTCGTCTGATATCCCATTCCTGCTTCATTCGCATGCAGCTTCTGACTGCTGTTCTTTGAGTTCTGTAATTTCAATTCCAGCATCTGCGCCGCAGGATCTTCTGCGATCACAACCTGAATCTGTCTGGTCTCCGTCTGCACACATGCTTCGATCGCATTGTCCAGCAGATTCATCACGAGACTGACCAGCGACATCTCGTCCATACGCAGATTCCCATTTAAGGTTCCCTGCACATCACAAGTGATCTGTTTATGCTCTGCTTCCTGTATTTTCTTCTGCAATACAAGCTCCAGCAACTGTCCATGCGTGACCGTTCCCATATTCTCACGCATAACCTGTACAAGCCACTGATACTTTTTTAATTCATGATTCATCTGGCGATATGACTGGTTCTGTTTTGCCACATTGACATATTGCTTCTGCATCTGCCCGATGCTCTGCTCCAGCCGTTCACACTCTGCCTTTGTCCGCTGCCGCTCCCGGTAATAATGCACCTGCACATAGGCAACACCCACAACCAGCAAGGCAAACAGTCCAATCCCCACTGCTTTTTCCATTTGCATTTCTCCCTGTATCTGTATTACACATGCTGTTCTACCATACGCATGTACTGTTCATGAAATGATGTCCGGTATGTCCGTCCAATCGGAATCTCCGTACCATTTGACAAAATCACGCTTTCCCGCATCACAGTATCAATATAATTATAATTCACAACATATCCGCCATGACAGCGCAGGAAATTTCTTCCGAGAAGTTTCATAATCTTCGTCAATGACTGATAACATTGGTACGTTCCCTGTGCTGTGTGAATCTGCACAATCCGATCCTGTCTCTCGGCATATATAATATCTGCCTGCCGGATATACATCATCTTTCCATGATTTCTAAGTTCAATAATTTCATGGTCTTCCTGATCACAATAAATCTGTATCGCCTTTTCCATCGCACGCGGCAACATCTTCTCCTCGTTTTGCTTTAACACAAAATAGCAGTGGATCGTATCATACACTTCCGGTGCAAATTCCAATACCCATGTCAGATAGATGATCTTGCACAGCGGCAGCTTTTTATTTAACTCTTTGCTTAATGTAATCCCGTTGAACTGCCGGTTTTCATACTCGATATCCATAATCGCAATATCACATTTTATATCCTGCACCTCCAGTCCCAGATGCATCTCCTGTGGTGTAAGAATCGTAATGTCTTCCTCCTGAACACCTTTGCAGGAAAGTAATATTGTTTTCGCGCGCTCGGCATCCATTCGTTCATCATCACATATAATAATCTTCATCGTAATAATCGTTCCGTTCCTTCGTATTTCTCTTTCAGCGGCGAACCGTAGACTGTGGAAGCAGCACACAGATCTGTCGTTCTCTTCCCTTTTTCCGCAGTTGTTTACTGCCATCATATTTGCCGATCAGTGCATCCGCAAGTGCCTGTGCACGCTTCGCATAATCCGCCACGACTGCATCTAGTGTAACATTTCCACTCAGGTTCTGTCCATAGGCAAATGGCTGTTTTGCAAGTGCTGCATAATGCATCTGACTTTCCGCCTGTAATTTTTGCAGCATTTCCTGCTCCCGTTTTCGCCACACGATATCAAGTTTATTATACACATATGGCACATAATTACAAACCATAATCAAAGATACAACCCACACGATTCCCAGTGCCAGAACCTCGTACCCTGCAATCGTATTTTTACGCATCTGGTCGATCAGCTTCCAGCGGGATGCCAGGGACACATACGAGATAAACGTATAACCGAACACAATCCGCTTATAAATGTACCCGCTTCCCTCATACTCC